>JAFPPJ010000181.1 GCA_017410745.1 Oscillospiraceae bacterium | reverse complement strand
TAGCTTTCTATCTTGATACTTGTGACGGTCTCATTATTCTTGGTAGAGATATTCAGGCGCTTTGCCGCATCCTCCACACGAAGCCTGGCTTCATTGGTAAAGAGATAATTGAACTGTTCGGGCTTCTGAAAATAAAAGCCCTGGAAATAGTCAACTCCCATGATCATGCAGGTAATGACTTCATCCACACGCTCTGCGCCCTCTGCGACAGTCATAGCACCGATCTTCTTGGCGGTGGATATGATCGAGCGGAATACCTCGCGCTTGAATTTATCGGAGTCGATATCCGATACGATAGACCTGTCTATCTTGATCACATCGGGATTTATCAGCATGACATGATTGAGCGTATCCGGACCTGCACTAACGTTGTCAAGTGCGATTATGAATCCGAGCGAGCGGTAATGATCGACAAACATCATAAGGTCATATATGTCTTTTACCTTGGACTCATTCAGTTCAAGCACGATATTCTGCGGAGAGATATGATACTCAGAAGCGGCTCTCTGAATATCGCCCTTGAAATTGGCCCTTGAATTGAGTATATCCGTATCAAAATTCAGATATAAAGCGGGAGCGCTCCCCTGCCTTGAAAATGAAGACATAGCCTTTTCCCTGCAGGTCTTGTCGAGCATTTCAAGCATTCCGTTCGCTCTTGCATAATCAAACAGCGGTATAGGCGGTATCCTTGATTCACCGTCTACACCCCTCGCAAGTGCTTCAAGGCCTATATACTTTTGGGTGTTGAGAGAGTATATAGGCTGAAACTCTATCATTATATCTTCATTTGATATTATTGATCTGAGCTTCTGCACATCGTAATTCATCTATATCATCCTTATGTCATATTATCGTCATTAAGCAGCTTTTCAACAGTAGAGCCGCTTCCCGACAGCTTTGCTGCGATCCTGTTGTATTGCCTGTAAAGTGCCTGTGTTGCATTCTCGATAAAGAAGTAATACAGAAGATAGGCAAAGACAAGTATCAGCAGCAGACCTGCTACAACTATAAATGCTTTAAGTCCGCATATAAAGAATATTCCAAGACACATGAACAGGAGTATACAGCACATTATCGTGACCATAAGATGCACAAGCCTTTCATGCTGTATGAAGCCGATCTGTCTGAGATGCTCTTCTTTAAGTGCTTCAAGATCGGTATTATCGTCGGCAAGCGCATTTTCCACTTTCTTCATATATGCATTTATATATTTGCGCAAAACGACATCCCCATTCTTCTCAAAAAGATAGTCTTTATTAATTATACCATAAAATTCTGATGATTTCAAGAGATTTTACATAATATGCATAATTTTGTTCAGAATTATGGAAAACGGCCTTTTATGCGGCACAAACGGCTCTACCATAAACTTTTCGTTTGTACTGCAGCGGCAAGAGCATAAATATTTGCCGAATATCTTGCAATTTTCGGCATAATATGGTATTATAATAAACGTCATATTGACGTTTATACTAAAAAGAGGTGTTCGTGTGAAACATGTTGTAAATATACTCAAGGGTATCATCATAGGCATCGCAAATGCTATACCCGGTGTGAGCGGCGGTACAATGATGGTCATCCTGCGTGTGTTTGACAAGCTGATGAATATACTCGGCGAGCTTTCGATAAAAAAGATTTTTGAGAATTTCGTATTTCTGTTCACTATCGCTCTCGGTATGGGCATAGGCATAGTCGGCTCTGCATCACTGCTTGATTTCTGCTTTGCGCATTTCTATGTACAGACTCAGTTCTTCTTCATAGGAGTGATCGCAGGTTCTCTGCCTCTGATATACAAGGAAGCCACAAAGGACGGCAAATTCCGTCCTGTACATATCATACCCTTTGCCGCAGGTCTGTCTCTTATGATCGTCATAAACGTGATAAAGACATATGTACATTCCGGTCATATCATAACATCACTTACGCCTGCATCAGCCATATATCTGTTCGTATGCGGTGCTCTTGCTGCGGCTGCGATGATACTCCCCGGACTTTCGGGATCGTTGGTCATGCTCATACTCGGAGCATACGATACGATAATCGAAGCGGTATCTGCAGATAATCTGCTTGAGAGATTCCCGCTGCTGATACCCACTGCACTTGGCATCATAATAGGTATACTCGGATGCGCAAAGGTAGTATCAAAGGCACTTGAAAAGACAAGGCTCGGACTTTATGCAGCCATATTCGGACTTATCACAGGCTCGCTGTATTCGGTGTTCCCGAGAGAAACGGTCGAAACTGTAATAGAAAACGGCACTGAGGTAACTAAAGTCACGGGCGCAAATTTCACATTTGACAAAAGCGGTATCGCAGCTGTCATAGTAATGCTGATAGGTGCTGCTATCCCCCTGCTTTTCATGATGGCAGACAAGAAGGAGAATAAGAATGCTTGACGGTGCACTGCTCCTGTGTGTAAAACAGGAGATAGGTAAATATATCGGCGGCAGGATTGACAAGATACATCAGCCCTCAAGGGAGGAAATAGTATTATCTATCCGCTCTGCTGCCGGCAATCCCCGTATACTCATATCATCTTCCGGTACTTCCGGACGCATCCATATCACAGAAGACAAGATTGAGAACCCACAGACCCCGCCTATGTTCTGTATGCTCCTTCGCAAGCATCTGTCAAGCGCAAAGCTTATAGATGTAAGGCAGACAGGTCTTGAAAGGATACTCTTTCTTGATTTTGAAACGCTCAATGAGCTTGGCGATACGGTACAGCTGACTCTTGCCGCCGAAATAATGGGAAAGTACTCAAACCTTATACTCATGGAAAAGAGCGGCAGGATAATCGACAGTATCAGACGCGTAGACGATATCGAAGGCGAAAGGCTGATACTCCCCAATGTGACCTATACGATGCCGTCCCGCAAGGAAAGACTGAATTTCCTGACGGCACTTCCCGAAGATATTGAACAGAGCATAAGAGCATATAAAGGCATCAGTCTTGCAAAGGGCATGATCGGCATATTCGAGGGCATATCACCCGTACTTTGCAGGGAATGGATATATCTTGCCACAGGAAATACAGATATAGCATCGGATGATCTGAATGATGCAGTCGTGAAGCGCATTGCGGAAAACGTGACCGCTTGCCGTGACAGGTTCCTTTCGGGTGATCGTGAATATACGGTGCTGCGTGACAGCGATGACCTGCCCAGAGAAGTATGCTTTGACAGGATAACTCAGTATACAGGTCTGTACACATCCGTAAAGTGCGCATCAGCCGGAGAAGCACTTGATCTGTTCTATTCCGAACGTGACAGGATAGCACGTCTCAAACAGCGCTATCAGGATATGTACAAAACGGTGAAAAATCTGCACGACCGTATCCTGCGCCGTACAGAGGTGCGCAGGATGGAGCTTTCGGAGACTGCTGACAGAGATAAATACAGACGATGGGGCGATCTTATCTCCGCAAATCTTTACCGTATGGAAAAGGGAATGTCGTCCTTTGAATGTGAGGATCTGTACGAGGAATCTCAGCCGCTCGTTACGATAAAGCTTGATCCCAAGCTGACACCTTCACAGAATATGCAGAAGATGTATCAGCAGTACAGGAAAGCTGACAACGCATCAAAGCGGCTTACTGTGCTTATTGAGGAGGGCGAACAGGAGACACGTTATATCGAAAGTGTGCAGGATCTTCTGTCAAGGGCACAGAATGCGGAGGATATCAATGAACTGCGTGACGAGCTCGCTTCACAGGGATATATAAGAAAGAACGGCAAAAAGATAAAGTCAAAGCCGACCAAGCCGCTTATATATACATCTCCCGATGGATTTGCCATATATGTGGGAAGGAACAACCGTCAGAACGATGAGCTCACAAAAAGTGCTGACAAGCGCGATATGTGGCTCCACACAAAAGATATCCCGGGTTCTCATGTGATAATCCGTGCCGAGGGGCGTGAGATAACCGATGAAGCGATACTCTTTGCATCACAGCTCGCAGCATATCACAGCAGCGCACAGACATCGGACAACGTGCCTGTTGATCATACATATGTAAAATACGTCAAGAAGCCTGCAGGTGCTAAGCCAGGCATGGTCATATTCACAAACAACCGCACTCTGTATGTAAAACCTAAAAAGGCATAAAATCTCGGGATATATACGGTCGGTACTGATACAGCATTACGCCATAGTATTTCTGATATCACGTCAGAGTACTATGGCGTTTCTATTGACAAATGTACCGATGCCGTGCTATAATTGTTACTAACATGAACAGGTATCATAATTCGTTGTGTCAGAGTA
>JAFPPJ010000180.1 GCA_017410745.1 Oscillospiraceae bacterium | reverse complement strand
TTTAGCTTTGATAAAATCAGACATAACGATACAGCCTGTAAAATTTACAAATATTTAATATTTTTCTTCTCATGGATATTGACAAACATATTTGTCTGTGATAAAATAGATATGTTATCCTTGCCGGCATGAAATGGTCGGCTATATCCAAGAGGAGGTGCTTAAAATGGCAAAGACAACTGCATCCTATGAGGCTATGGTGATCTACTCCCTCAAGGGAGGAGAGGACAGCGTCAAGGAGCTTACGGAGAAGTTCAAGGCTATGATCGAATCCGCAGCAGAGCTTGTTTCCGTTGATGAATGGGGCAAGAGAAAGCTCGCATACGATATCGACTATCAGCCCGACGGCTACTATGTGCTCTACACATTCAACAGTGAGCCCGCATTCCCCGCAGAGCTTGACAGAGTGCTCAGGATCACCGACGGTGTTCTTCGTTCGCTCATTACCGTAAAGTGATCACATCAGGAGGCTGATATTATGATCGGTGCATGTTCTATCAATCAGGTCACGCTGATGGGCAGGCTTACCGCTGATCCTGAGCTCAGGCAGACTCAGAGCGGTGTCGCTACCTGTAGTTTCACAGTTGCTGTGACAAGATCGTTTGCCGACAAGAGCGGTGAGAGGCAGTCTGATTTCATCAGCTGCGTTGCATGGAGACAGCAGGCAGAATTCATATGCCGCAATTTCTCCAAGGGCAGGCTCATACTTATCGACGGTGATCTTCGCACAAGATCCTATGACGACCGCAATCATCCCGATGTCAAGCATTATGTGACAGAGGTATTCGTCACATAATGCTTGACATCGGTGAGACCAAGTCATCTGCAGGAAGCTCCGGCGGTTCAAACTACCAGGGCGGCTACAATCAGGGCTACCAGAACAACGGCTATAATCAGGGCGGCTACCAGAATCAGGGATTCTCCAACCGCGGATTTGATCAGAATCAGGCTCCAAGCGGTTATCCCGGACAGTCGGGTTCTTCCGTAGGCGATCTTAACGATTTCCAGGAAGCGATCAGTGAAAGCGATCTGCCGTTCTAAAATTAGTCATAGGAGGTTTGGATAATGGAAAGAGATAATCAGAGATCTCCCAGAGGCGTAAAGAGAAGCCGCAAGAAGGTTTGCGTATTCTGCGCCGATAAGGTAGAGAGAATAGATTATAAGGATACTACAAGGCTCAGAAAGTGCATGACCGAGAGAGCTAAGATACTCCCCCGCCGTGTTACCGGTACCTGTGCATTCCATCAGAGAGAGCTCACCGTTGCTATCAAGCGCGCTAGACACGTTGCTCTCCTTCCTTATGTATCTGACTGATGATCATGGCTTCGCCCTTGCGGCGAAGCCTTTTTCATTCAAGCGAAAGGCGTATCTATGGATATACACGATACGCTGTCTGACGTAAAGACAAAAGACGACCTTATCGCCTTTATCGGAGCATTGGCCGAAGACAGCAGAACAAATACGGAAGAATGGGAGAATATCACCCTCCCCGATTATCTTTCGTCCATACAGGCATGGCTTAAAGATATGGACGGATATTACAAGAACAGCGGCGGCGATATGCCTGCTGATATCGACTGGAACTTCATTGCAGTTCTGCTGTATACCGGGAAGATATATGAATAGTCCGGCGGCTGTACATCATAGTATTACAAACAAAAGACAAAGCGGTTTCATTTAGAACGGTATTTATAAAAAAACGGGTAACTCCGTTTACAATTCAGCTCAGATGCTTGACAGTGACAGTATTTACTGATATGATATCATTGAGTTGATATGTGAAGACTCTTTTTAATGTTTTTTACGAAAGGAGGGCATGGCCTTGCCAAACAACGATCTAAAGCTTTGTATGGGCTGTATGGAGCCTGTGCAGACTGAGGATAGTGTATGCCCTCTCTGCGGATACTCTGCGGACAATGCATCTTCGCCGTCCTATCTTCCGCCCAAGACCATACTCTGCAACAGATATATCGTCGGAAGGCTTCTCAGATACAACGGTGAAAGTGCTGAATATATCGGCTATGACATGGGCACTTCGAGCAAAGTCATCATCAGGGAATACATGCCCGATACCCTGTGCAGCCGTACAAAGGACAGTCCCGTCATATCCGTCCGCGCCAACTGCGTAGCGCAGTACAAGGCTTTCATGGCAGAGTTCGTCGAGCTCAACAAGACCCTTGCCAAGATGCGCACGCTAAGCCACATCAACCCGCCGATAGATATGTTCGGCGAGAACAACACCGGATATGTCATATTCCGCTACATAGAGGGCATAAACCTCGGCAAATACCTGAAAGAGCACGCAGGTGAGCTTTCATGGGATGAGGTAAGGGAAATGTTCCCGCCCATATTCACCACGCTGTCGCTTATACATAATGCGGGGCTCATACACAGAGGCATATCCCCCGACAATATAATCGTAGGCGAGAACGGCACACTCAAGCTCATAGGCTTCTGCATAGCTGATGTGCGCACAGCCAATACCAAGCTCGCATCAGAGATATACAGCGGATTTGCCGCACCCGAACAGTACTCATCGAGCAACTGGCAGGGCACATGGACGGATGTATACGGAGTATCCGCACTTCTCTACCGCACCCTCACAGGCACTACGCCCACCGATGCGATGGAAAGAGCGAATGACGATACCCTCCCCGAGCCGAGGGCGCTCAACAGCAGCATACCGCCCAATGTATCCAAGGTCATCATGCACGGTATGGCTATACCCGGCGAGATGAGGATACAGACGGTCACGGAATTTGTAACGGAGCTTTTTGAAGAGCCCGAATACAACAAGAAGCCGCAGACCTCACACACCGTGACGATACCCAAGCAGAAGAAGGAGCACAGCGCTCCCAAGAAAAACAATAAGCACAAGGTCTTCTGGATCGCTCTGATATCATCCGCAGTGGTCATGGTCGTACTCATGACGGTGCTCATCAATGCACTTGACGATAACAGCAGCAACGTACTTATGGGGATAACCACCACCACACCAGTTCTCACGGAACGAGAGACCGAGGACTCTTTCCCCTCTGCGGACACAGACCCGTCAGAGACCGAAGCTCCCAGAGAATCCACGGTATCATCCATGCCCACTCTTGCGGTAGTTGAATCCTCCGAGGAGAGCGAGAGCGGCACCACACGCGCTGTAAGGAACGGCGCTACCGTATACACGATGAACGACCTTACCGGCAAGACCCTTGATATGATCAAGAATACTGCGGTAATGGACAACCTCAATATCATACCCGATTATATATACACAGACGAATACACCAGAGGAATGATATTCAAGCAGTCCATCGAAAAGGGCTCATCCTACGAAAAGGGCGCTGACTGCGTACTTTCCATAAGCATGGGGCCCGGCACTGCGATCATCCCCGAATACACAGGCCTGAACAAGAAGGACTATTTCGATCTGCTCAACAAAAAGGGCATAAAATACGAGGAGAAAGCATACGAGACAGAGGACGTGCTCAACGGATATGTGGCATGGCTCAACATGGAACCCGGTACAGAGATAAACATAGAAGAGGGCGAAGTGCTCGAGGTATACATCGCATCTAATAACCGCACGGAGGCCACCACCGTAAGCACCACGATAGTGACTATACCCACAGAAGAGATAGAGACTGCGTGGATCACTACCACGGCACCTGTCATCGTTACGGTAGAGACAACAACAGAGACCGCTTCCGCATCGGAGGAAGATGATCCCGGCGAAGGCGATCTTGAGATAATAAGCGAATTCTACGAGTAGAGCAAAGAAAGAGAATGCAGTAGAAACGGAGAAAAAGCGGCTGCGGCGGGTATATCCCGCCGCAGTCTGCTTTATATGGTCGTTATCTTGTGTATGAATCCGGAAAGCTCCCTTGCCATCTCTGCGTGTTCAGCGCGGCGCGGATGACCCGGTGTAGCTCTGCCGTTGCGCGAGAACAGGAAATGATATATATCATGCCCCTTCGCACGCATCTCCGTGCATATCTCATCTATGGCAGCATCCCACTCCGCATCGTGCATGAGCACCGTAGTGAGCATCACTATCTTCACCTTGCCGTAATGTGACACAACATCGGATATCAGCTTCTCATAGCCATCCTTCCAGTGTCTGCGTGTCTTCTCGTCATATATATCTATGTCAAATTTATCGGTGATGCCATTATGATTATCGTTCTGTCCGAGTGCGAACACTACCACATCGGGGATATAGCTGAAATCCCACTGTGTCAGCTCGCCGCCTTCGGGGAAGTAGCAGGTCTTGTCGTATACGCTCTCCATGCCGGTCATATCGGGATAATGGAAATAGCCCGTCTTGTCATATACGGCTATTCCGCCCTGAGCGATATTATTGAATCTCGCGCCCAGGAGACGTGCAGTCTGCCATGTATACGCATAATACGAGTTGTCATATATGCAGGCGGCATTCATAGGATCGCTCCTGCCGATGAAGTCATCCGCTTCGCATACCTCCCCTGCCGAAACGCTGTCCCCGTAGAATTCAAGGCTGAGTGAATACTGCGGTTCACACGGCAGGAACTCACCGTCGGTTGATATGTCCTTTACAGCATAGCTGTGATTTGCGGACATCCTCTTGAATACGGTGATACTGTGCTCTCTGTCAGCTTCGAGATTTTCCGCAAGGCGGTAGACCGTATCCTTGCCGTCGTTGTACTGCGGGAGAGGAAGTCTGCCCTGTCTGCCGTCTATGATATAGCCTATTGATATCTCGCCCCATGCAGTCCTGTTGTTCACGGTTATATCCAGGTATGTCCCCTTGAAGCGTGCCTGCATCTGCGATGCTGCCCAGAAGAAGTATGCACCGTCTTCGCGGTGGTCTATCCTTCCCATAAAATAAAGTCTGCTGTCGTCTGTCCTCATATCATACTCCTGTAAGCGTATTGAATGCACTCTTGTCCAGGCAGTCATAGAATGCCGATATGAATAAGAGCGGCGATGAGAAATGTATGCTCGGTTCATTGGTGCTGAACGCATACTTATTGTCTACATAGCATTTAGCGGGAGGTGTGCCCTTGTCGATGTTCCATTTGGAGAACGGATCAAAGGGCAGAGCATTAGCACCGCATACCACAAGTCCCGGAACACACATATCCGCTTCTGCGGCAGACGAAAGCCTGTGGCAGGGATTGCGGCAGAAGCCGTTGCGGTTATCGGTCATGAAAGCTGTACCGATCGGATTGCAGCCGAATATGTATCCTATGCTGTCCGTTGCACATGTTAGATATTTCTTTTCTCCGGTGATAAGGAATGCAAGCATAGACTGTCGCGCATTCGACAGTATACGGCTGTTGGAGCCGTAATGGAAGCCTCCTCCTGCCGAAGTGGTGGTGTGATATCCGCTGCTGCAGCGTGCGAGCCATAGTCTGTCCGCACGGTATGACCATCTCATGCGGATAAACGACAGGATAAATTCCTTCTTGGGCTTATCCGTGAGCATATACGCAAGGGCTGCATAGCCGCCTGTGAATCTGTCTCCGAAGCCGCTGAAAAGGCAGCCTGTGTACTTCTTCTCGATCATGCTCTCAAATCTGGAACCGCCCGTGAGCGCATAGAGCTCACACATAGTCCACATAAATTCGGAGCCGAGAGTATATATACCGTCGGGCTCATTCGATGTATCGCCGAACTTGCTCTTGTAATGCTCGTATTCCGACGATTCAACGATATATACCCATGCTATCTGTGATGCCGATGCAAGCTTCCTCGAATAGGGAAGGTCGGCTGAGAAATACCTTGCAGCGAGCGCTGTCACCGATGAGAACCTGAGGGTAGCAAGTGTAGACTTGTCCGCAAGTCTGAAAGTATCAGTATCGGTCTCGGGCATACCGTCGGTATATGTATTGGTGGGATACAGGCTCTGAAATACGCCGCCGTCCGAATCCTGCATCCTGAGCAGGAAATCGAGCCCCCATCTGCATTCATCTTCCATTCTCGCACGCTGATGATCGTCAAAAGCGGGCTTGAACATCAGGAGGGAGTAAAGCATATCAGCTATCACGAGGCATGTATGCGGTACGTTCTTCTCGTACCCGCCCATAGTATGCCATCCGCCGTGAATATCGTATGTCTTCCCCTCATATTCTGCAGGTGAAGCATGACACTCTTCATGAGCAAACACAGAAAGCTCGCTGTTCTCAGCGCTGACTTTGCAGCCGCATCTGCTCATATATATTGCGTCGAGCACCTTATCCCGCAATATCCTGTAGGGGAAAGGCGAGATGTCAAAGGATTCCGAGCGTCTGAAGCCTATCTTGATATAATATCTGCCCTGAACGTCATAATCCGAAAAATCAGCTATGCGCACAGTATCGCCCGACTCACCGTCCGTAAACGGATCGGAGAGCCTGCCCTCATATACATATGCGCCCGTGCGCACATCAACGAGCGAAAAGACCTTGCCGTAGACTGTACACACGGCACTCTTTGCCATGCCGAGCATATAGCCCATCCTGTTTATATGAAATTTATTCTTCATAATGCTCCGTACTATCAATTGAGCGTATAAACTTATGCACTTTTATTGTATACTAACCTGCCTGTTATTTCTTACTCATTTATATTAATATATGTAAATTTTCTGTGCATATGGCATCGGCTTTGCCGGCAGCAAATTATTACAGTTTGTAATAATTAAATCTATAGTGTCTGTTATATGAATTTTTATTATACTCCAAGACTTTTTGAAGCAATCAAATCCATAGCACCTGTGAAAAAGAGCAGATGTTTTTTGTGCATAATGACAAATATCTTGATAAACGGCTTTATGTTCACAAAAAAGAGTTGATTTTTCTGTGTAATCTGATATAATACACATAGTGAAAACCTGTGTAACCATTTTGTAACCAATTCAGCTTGAGCAAGTTGCATACATCAGAATGATCCCCTTCACTTACGGATCATTCACGCACCCTTTTTACAGGGTCACGAACCAATATGGAAGGAGGAACTTTATGACAGAACCTCACTACGGCATTTCCGATAAGGGCATCTCATTTGTCGGAAGCATAGGCGAGCGGGTTTGCCGCAATGCCGAACGTGCCGTAAATGCAGTCAAGTCTGTCGGAAGATCCGCAAAACACAATGTTGGCCATTCGTTTGCTAAGGTAAACAAAGCAAGAAAGATAAAAAAAGCAAAGGAGCCCGCTAAGAGATCGCCCCGTCAGACAGCGGTCGAAGCGGCAAATATAATCTTCCCCATCGCATCTGTTGCGGCACTTGCATTCACCGTGAATCATTTTGCCTCTCAGGATTACGGCGTACAGGTAAACTATGACGGCGAATCCCTCGGCGTGATAAGCGGCGATGATGTGCTCGGCGAAGCACAGAAGGTAGTTGCAGACAGGGTAAAGTACTACGACACAAACGGCGGATATTATGTCAACGCCTCACTTGCCATCACTCCCCTTTCATCCGTATCCGACGTGATAGATGAGAACGATCTTGCAAAGGCGATGGAGGGCAGGATATCGAGCGTATATGAAGAAAAGCCCGAGGAAGTTCCCGTTGAAGAGGAAGAAGAGTCCATCGAAGGCAAGGTAAAGGCATTTGCTGTCAGGGTCAACGGCGAGCTCATAGGAGCTGTTGTTGACAGCTCGCCCATAGAGGAAGCTCTCAGGAATTATATGGGCACATTTGACGACGGCACATACACAGACATAAGCTTCAACAAGGATGTTGTATACGACCTTGAGGAATATGTCGATCCCGATCAGGTAGTCCCCTACTCCGACGTTATAAAGATACTTCTCGGACGCGTCAAGTCCGCGGAATACTACGAGGTGCAGGACGGTGACTATCTGCTCAAGATAGCGGAGGATCACGGTGTGACCCTCGAAGAGCTGTCCAAATGCTATGCCACCTATAACGGTCAGGCTATCGACCTTCAGGGCAATATGCTCAAAACAGGCACGATGATACAGTTTGCCGCAAGTGAGCCGTATCTTGACGTAGAATTGTCAAAGCCCGTGACTTACCGCTCCGACATACCCTTCTCCACCGTGACCGTGGAAGACCCGACGCTCCCTGTCGGAAAGACAGTGGTAGAACGCGAAGGCACTAACGGCGAGAAGCGTACACGTTCGCTCGTTACCTACCGAGGCGGC
>JAFPPJ010000179.1 GCA_017410745.1 Oscillospiraceae bacterium | reverse complement strand
TGCTCCCCCAATCAGGCG
The DNA here is from genome assembly GCA_017410745.1 of Oscillospiraceae bacterium. Lineage (GTDB taxonomy): Bacteria > Bacillota > Clostridia > Oscillospirales > Ruminococcaceae > Huintestinicola. The sequence goes on along the minus strand of JAFPPJ010000179.1, from coordinate 4,474 downwards.
AAGGCGTATGTGAGCCGCATATCGGGCCCATTGCTCGACCGATTCGACCTTCATGTGGAGGTAGCGCCCGTCACGTTCAGCGAGCTGTCGAGCGATACCAAGGAGGAGAGCTCCGCCGCCATACGCGAGCGTGTACAGGCGGCAAGGGAGATACAGGCGAAGCGCTTTGCAGGGACGGGCATCACCTGCAATGCACGCATCACGCCCGAGCTTTTCAAGGAGGTCTGCCCCGTATCCAAGGACGGCATGGAGCTGCTTGAAAATGTATTCAACGGGCTCGGCCTCTCCGCCCGTGCCTATGACCGCATAATCAAGGTGGCAAGGACTGCGGCGGACATGGAGGGCAGCGAAGTGATAGAGAAGCATCACATATCCCGTGCGGTACACTTCCGTCTCCTCGACCGGAAATACAAGCTTAATTAATATAGTGATCAGTAATGAGTATGGCTTGTCCGTGATGTAAAACTGTCGGCTCACAGAAGATCCGGATGAGCCATGCAAATGACAGACCCCGTTGATCACTATACTCATTGATCATTAATTGACAAGAGGTTATTATGATAAATTTTCATCTGCCGGATTTCTGCGGGAACTACCGCATGAATCTGTATATCGCGGATATGCTGAACAGCCATCCCGAGTATTTCTTTGACGGGGTGCGGATAGCATCATCCTACGGCTGTTTCCCGCCCGCCATGTGGAACGGCGGCAGGACGGCGATGGGTACTGTCAGGAAAGAGATGATACCCTATCTCATCAAGGAGTACAACCGCCGCGGCATCCCCATCAGGTATACCTTCACCAATCCGCTCATCACCAAGAAGGATCTGTCCGACCCGTTCTGCAATCTCATCACCAAGGCGGCGGAGAACGGGCTCAACGAGATAATCGTGAACAAGCCCGTGCTTGAAAACTATATACGCGAGAATTACCCGCAGTACCCGCTCATATCCTCCACCGTAAAGCAGATAGAGGACGAGGCGGAGCTGCTCGCCGAGCTTGAGAAGGACTACAAGCTGGTGGTGCTCGACTACAACCACAACAATACAGAGCTGCTCGAACGCCTGCCCCACAAGGACAAGATAGAGCTGCTGATAAATCCCTACTGTTCCCCCGCCTGCAAGCGCAGGAAGGATCACTACCGTTTCCTCGGGGAGCGGCAGATAGCCCACAGCAAGGAGGTCATAGGCGACAGGAGCAAGGAAGTGCAGGATATAATGCACAAGGAATTTGCCTGTCCTAATATGACTATGGATTTCTACGACACGCACAAGTTCTCCACCTTTATCACAGCGGAGGATGTGTACGGGAAATACACCGACATGGGGTACTCCAACTTCAAGATAGAGGGCAGGATGATCCATGCGGTGGATATACTCGAAAGCTATATGTACTATCTCGTGCGCCCCGAGCACCGCGACAGGATAAGGCTCAAGGCACTCAAGGAACTGCTGAGGAGAACTTAAACAGTCTGGAGCGTGGAGTGTGAAGAGTGGAGTTTGAACGTATATGGCAACGATAATCATGGGAGTGCTTGCTATGGTGCTGATATATGCGCTGACGGTGAAGCTCCCCGATATAGCCGCATTCGTGGACAAGCTGAGGGGCGATGCGCCGAAGCATGAGAATGACGGCCTCTATGATATGTATGAAATAAACGGCAGTGATGCCGATGATAAGGAGAATAAAAATGGCTAAGGAAAAAATGGTGGACTCCATAACCTCGATGGATGAGGATTTTGCGAAATGGTACACCGACATATGCAAGAAAGCAGAGCTCGTTGAATATACGAGCGTAAAGGGTTGCATGGTCATCCGTCCCTACGGCTATGCTATATGGGAGAATATGCAGAAGATACTCGACGGTATCTTCAAGGAGACAGGACATGAGAACGTATGTATGCCCATGTTCATCCCCGAATCTTTGCTCGAAAAGGAAAAGGATCATGTCGAGGGCTTTGCCCCCGAGGTGGCATGGGTAACTCACGGCGGCAGCGAGAAGCTCGAGGAAAGGCTCTGCGTGCGTCCTACCTCCGAGACCCTGTTCTGCGAGCACTATGCGAATATCGTACACTCCTACCGTGATCTGCCCAAGCTGTACAATCAGTGGGTATCCGTTGTAAGATGGGAGAAGACCACACGTCCCTTCCTGCGTTCAAGAGAGTTCCTGTGGCAGGAGGGTCACACCATCCATGCCACCGCTGAGGAGGCAATAGAAGAGACAGAGCGTATGCTCAATGTATATGCGGACTTCTGTGAGAAGTACCTCGCTATGCCCGTTGTCAAGGGCAAGAAGACCGAGAGCGACAAGTTCGCAGGTGCAGTGTCCACCTATGCCATAGAGGCACTCATGCATGACGGCAAGGCTCTGCAGGCAGGCACGTCCCACTATTTCGGCGACGGCTTTGCTAAGGCATTCGACATCATGTACACCGACAAGGACAACAAGAAGGTATATCCTCATCAGACCTCATGGGGCGTTACCACACGTCTTATCGGTGCGGTAATAATGACCCACGGCGATAACAACGGTCTTGTCATCCCCCCTGCAGTGGCTCCCATCCAGGCTGTCATCGTGCCCATCCAGCAGTTCAAGGAGGGTGTGCTCGACAAGGCAAACGAAGTGGCAGAGGCTCTCAGGGCAGCAGGCATCCGCGTAAAGGTAGACGACAGCGACAACAGCCCCGGCTGGAAGTTTGCGGAGTATGAGATGAAGGGCGTGCCCGTCCGCATAGAGATAGGCCCCAAGGATATAGAGCAGAACCAGTGCGTCACCGTTATGCGCCACAACAGACAGAAGGATTTCGTATCCCTCGAGGGCATAGCAGACACCGTAAAGGAGAAGCTCGAGGAAGTGCGCAAGGGTCTCTATGAGGCGGCTCTTGAGAACCGTGAGAGAAGGACTTACTCCTGCACCGATATGGACGGCATCATCAAGGCGCTCGAAGCGGGCGACGGCTTTGTAAAGGCTATGTGGTGCGGCGAAGAGGCGTGCGAGGACAAGGTAAAGGAGACTACCGGCGTAGGCTCGCGCTGCATCCCCATGGAGCAGGAGCACCTGTCCGATGTATGCGTATGCTGCGGCAAGCCCGCCAAGTGCATGGTAATGTGGGGCAAGGCTTATTAATGCATAATGCATAATGCAGAATGCATAATGAAGTGCAATCGGTACAATGTGAGCCGCTATGCATAATGCGGTTAAGGGATATAAAAATGTGAGCCGCAGGCTCACTCCTTCCCTAAACCCTATTTTGCAGGCTCACTCCTTCCCTAGACCCTAGACCCTAAACCCTATACCCTGTGAGGTACGAACATGGATGAATACGATAAGGCTCTCGTCTTTGCGCTGAAAAAGTGGATATCGGACGAGATAAATGAGATATACGACAACAAGGTGAGTGCGGTGGGACTGTCCTTTGACGGCGACGGCTCCATCGGCTATGACACCGAGACAAGAGCGGCTGCAGGCGGACGTGCAGACATAATGAAGTGGAAGTCCCCCGCCTTCGCATATGTCAACAGCGATGAGGCGGTTGACGGCTCTGTGGAGATATACAGCAGATTCAAGGGGCTCGAAGGCGATGCGCTCATGCACGGGTATCATACCTGTGCGGCAGAGGCAGTGAGACAGCTCATCGCGGACGGCATCATAAGGGAGCGCTTCGGCAGGAACATCCCCGTAGTGATATATGCAGACGGCGCGGGCGGGGAGTATACGAGGAAGTATACTCTGCTTGCCAATGAAGTCCCCGAGGAATATTTGACGGAGGTATGATATGGACAAGAGGATAATATCGGCAGCGGCGGCGGCAGTGCTCGCGTGCGCTATGTCATGTGCAGTGTCCGCAGAGGCACAGGTGAAGCTCGAGGCAGTACCCGCAGAGGAAGTCGTGATGGTGGGCGGCAAGATAGAGGTCACCGTCACCGCAGAGAATACGGGCGATGAAGACCTCACGGGCTTTGCGCTCTACTTCGAGGATCAGGCGATACACGAGCAGGAGACACTTGCTCCCGGCGAGAAGGTGGAGAAGAAGATAGGCCTGCTGGCGTGGGACTCCGATATCGAGAACGATGGCATAATAAATGTGTCCGTGCAGGCGGGTGAGCTCGCATCGCCGGTGACCGCTTCCTGCAATGTGAAGGTGGTGCCCAATGACGGCAGCAACCCCGACCCCGAGGACGTGCAGGCGAAGGCAGATGCCGAGAAGGCTGCAAAGAAGGCGGCAGAGGCTCTTGCAGCGGGCAGCACGGACGGTATCATGAACGGTGCCGAGGATGCATCCGCCGAGGCTCCCGCAGCCGACAACGAGACACCCATCCCCGACACGGGCAATACATCGCCGGCAGCAGCAGCGGCAATGCTCACAGCAGCCCTCATAGCCGCAGCAGCAAGTAAGCCCCGCACCTGAACCTATAAACCCTGAACCCCGAACCATATAAAAGGTTAATGTACAATTGAAGCGCCCCGTACAAC
>JAFPPJ010000178.1 GCA_017410745.1 Oscillospiraceae bacterium | reverse complement strand
TGCCTATCGCAAGTATCGTGCGCAGCTTGGAGTAATGTATCCGCATCTGTGAAGGTTCTAACCGGAATTCGCCCTGCTCCCTGATAAGGCAGTCAACTATCAGCACTGCGGAAAGCACCTGTGATATCACGGTAGCAAGGGCTACGCCTGCCACATCCATTTTAAACCGTATCACGAATATGAGATTGAGTATGACGTTGAGCACGCCGGACACGAGCAGGAAATAAAGCGGACGCTTCGTATCTCCCGCAGCACGCAGCAGCGCCGACCCGAAATTGTATACCATATTCGCGGTCATGCCGAGGAAGTATATCTTCAGATACTTCGCCGCAAGCGGCAATACCTCGGGAGGAGTTCCCATCAGGCTCAATGCCTGCTCCGAACAACAAAAGCCTATGAAAGTCATGAGTACGCCGCTTATCACGCCGAGCATCATGGATGTGTGTACGGTCTCACGCAGATGGCCATACTGCTTTGCCCCGTAATACCGCGCTGCCGTTACATTAGCGCCTATGGAGATACCTATGAACAGATTTACCATGAGGTTGACGAGCGATGATGTCGAGCCCACTGCTGCAAGTGAGTTTTCACCTGCAAACCGCCCCACAACTATTATATCAGCCGCATTGAACAGCAGCTGCAGCACACTTGAGAACATGAGCGGGAGCGAAAATGAGATCATTTTCGGCAGTATCGCGCCCTCGCACATATCCATCTGATATTTGTTTGCCATTTTCCCTCCGTCAAAAAGTTAGAAAGGCAGTGAAAGTCCACTGCCTTTCATATCATTCCACTGTTACCTTGATGACATCCACAGGGATGCTGACACTTGAGAATGCCAGTTCATCTATCTCCTCTGCGGTGTGTCCCTTATCCTCTACATATGCTTTTACCGAAGCATATGAGAACACAGCCGTATTCTCCGTAAATGCATCACAGGGCACATCTATCGTTTCCTCACCGATAAGCACCTTCATGCCCACAGGGCCGATAGTCACCGCGGTGCTCGGAGTAGTGAACTCCGCTGTTATCATCGACGCATCTGTGAGAAGGTCGGGAGTTATCAGCATATCCGACAGCTTTATCGTACATGAGATGCCGCCTGCCATTACCTGGCTGTGTATTGCAGGCTCGATGCTTGTACGGTTGAGCATAGCCACATTGTTCTCACCGAGCTCATCCGTCCACGCGGTATCAGACACATCCGAGCCGCTCACATCTGTACCGCTCCCCTCGGTCCGGGAAGAGGCTGCGGAAGTGGTCACAGAGGTAACGGTAGTAACTGTCGTTTCTGTAGTCTGGGCAGTGGTCTCGGCCGTTGTCTCTGCTGTAGTCGTCACTGTTGTCGTGACGGGCAATGTAGTCTGAGCAGCAGTCTCCACAGGGACATTTGCGGGCTTATCCGCATTCAGGAACATGGCGAAGCCTACTGCACATACAATAAGAAATACCGCCGCACAGCAGTATATTATCGGCTTGAGCGATACCGGCTTCTTGGGCTTTGCAGGCACATCCTCGCCGAAGTCCATCGCAAGAGCCTTGTTTCGCAAGTTTGTCGCCTTTTCTATATTCTGCGCGTTGGCAGCGACCTTGTCGCGCCTTGATACCGTGCCGACCTCGGGCTTTATATCGGATCTGCCGGACCTCTCGGACTTATTCTTTTCGGGCTTATCCTTTTCGGGAACGCCCTTAACCTTCACACCGTCGATCTGCTTTATCTCGGGTATGTCTTCGAGTGCCTTTTCAAGTTCCTCGCGGGTCTCTTCGATATCCTTTATGGGTTCTTCTTCGCTGTCCTCGTCCTCATCCTCCGATGCATCATCGTCATCTTCATCGTCCGTCTCTTCTGCATCTTCATCGGGTTCATCGGACTTCTCCCCGGCCGGCTGTTTATCCTCTTTATCCGTATCTTCGGAAATATCCAGCTTTTTTATCTTCGGAAGCTCTGCCTCTGCATCGCTTTCATCCTCTACCTTGGCTCCGCATTCAGGGCAAAACTTGCTGTCTTCAAACAATTCTGCGCCGCATTTGCTGCACTTGGGCATCACGATACCTCCTATCTCCTGCGGGATCCCGCGATCATATCAGCCGCCCGTGAAGAACCTCTGTACTGCGGTATATGTCTCACCGGGCGCTATCTCCTCATATCCGGACAATTCCCTGTCCATATCAAGATTAGGAGCATTTACCTGTGCCGTCATAGGCTCGGGGCAGAAATAATTCATAAAGCCCTCGTGGTTCCATATTATCCAGAACCTGTATTTATCGTCTACCTCGTTGTATATCGTCTTGCCCGATGCAGCATCGGTCATAACAGCACCATGGAACGGCTTGCCGTCTGCCACAGTCGTGCTGCCTGTATACATATCATTGCATATATCGCACAATACAGGGCATCTGCCCTCGTTGTACCTTTCGTCATAGGCATCAAGCGCCGCCCTTTCACCTGTAGGCAGCCACTTTGTCTTGTCAAAGAGTATCTTTTCGGATACGGGTACTTTCAGACTTACATCCTCCTGCTTTGCGCCGTCAACAAAGGGCGCATT
>JAFPPJ010000177.1 GCA_017410745.1 Oscillospiraceae bacterium | reverse complement strand
GAAATTGAAAGGAAAACTATCAGAATCGATGAAGGGTCTGTGAGTGTCAAACAAAAGGAGTACGACGGCACGACCAGTGCCACACTCAATGATTCGTTCTCGTTCGAAGACGGTATGATTGTCGGTTCTGTGTGATGATTTGGTGATATTTTGGTGTAAACTCTTGACTTATGAATATTTATATGCTAATATTCATAATGAACATATGATATGTAATATTCACAGAAAGGAGTACATATGACACCTGCTTTTACAGATGAGCAAAAGGCTGAAATAAGGCAGAAGCTCATATCATCGGGTATTGAACTTTCACTGACACTGGGGCTGAAAAAAATGACCGTTGCCCTCGTGGCAAAGGCCGCAGGAGTTGCGGTCGGGACATTCTACAAGTTCTTCGATTCAAAAGAGAGCTTTGTAGTTGCAATGATACGCGACTTTGAAGAAAGAGCATATGCACAGACCACAAGCTGCTTCACCGATGGCAGGATAGAACTGAAAATGTTCCTTGAGGTATTCCGCGATTATTTCCGCCCGGAAAACAATTTCTTCCTGCGGCTGCGGCGGGATGACTGGACATGGTGCATAACGCATATAAACGATGATGATTATTTCACAAATGCATCTGCCGAAAAACGGATACTGGCACTTTTGCCGCATATCGTCGGCATAAAGCGCGATGCGGATATGCGTGTGCCGGCAAATTTCATTAAGGGAATATACAGTATGTACCAGAACAGGGAGACCATGTTTGAAGAAGCGCTTCAGACAAATGTGGACCTTATCTTCGGTACCATGTACAATTTTATGAAGGAGGAACAATAATGATCATAATAGAAGTGATCGCAGAGTGCTTTCTTTTACTGATACCCTGCGTCATAAACATAGCAAACGGGCCTGTAAATATGGTATACTTCTATGAAAATGAAGTGCATTAAAGAGTTATCGCAAACGGTCTCACCACAAAGGAAAAGATACAAAGCGGCGCAAGAAATTTCTATCTTTACAGCATAATACCCCTGATCGTTTTCCCGCTCCTCTGTGTATACGGGATAAATGGGGCAAAAGGCTTTATTGAAGGCTTCTGGCAGCTATGCGTGATACTCGTTATGATGGGGCTGTTCGACAGGATATTCATCGACTGGTACTGGGTCGGCAAGACAAAGGCATGGATAATAGAGGGGACAGAAGATCTTATGCCATATATTTACGGAAAGACGCTCTGGTTCAAATGGTTTGGCACACTGATAGGATCTCCTGTTCTGTCTGCAATACTTGCGGCAGTAATGACATTTATCGTACGATAGCATAACATTGATCATAGGATGCAGACAAGCCTCGGGAGACTCCGAGGCTTGTTATAGCTGTATCCAACCTAAGAAAGGCTATAAACGACTGTAAACGCTTTTATGGTCTGAAAGCGAAGATCGTCTGTATCAAATCGGCATACTTACCTGTTGCCCGGACGCACCATGCTCATGTACTTGTCCGTATGCCCGTCTATGCCGTCAAACTGCGGTTCGATGACATATGCTCCGCTGCTGTCTATGACACCGAACATGCCGTTTTCGCATACGACTGCGTAACCATCTGTGGTAAAGCTGTGTGCCGCATCAAACTTCGGCTCTATGACATATGCTCCGCTGCTGTCTATATATCCGTACTTCTTCACATCGCCTTCGGGCAGTACGGGCGCAAGACCGTTTGAAAAGAACTCGGCAGTTATATACTTAGGCTCTATGACATACTCCCCGCTCATATCGATGAATCCGGCACGGTCATTATCATATACACAGGCAAGACCTTCGGAAAAATGATATGCATCTTCAAACTGCGGCTCTATTATATGCTCGCCCTTTTCATTGATATATCCCATCCTGACATCTTCGCCGTCTTCAGTACAGATTATAGCTGTACCGTCATCGGTAAACTTGTATGCATAGTCATACTTTTCACCGAATGCATCATTGCCGCTGCTGTCGATATACCAGAAGCAGGTATTCTCTTCATCGCTGTTTCTCACAAGAGCAAGACCGTTTGAAGAAAAGGCATATGCCCTGTCGAACAGAAGGTTTATTGCATATCTGCCATTTCTGTCGATATATCCGAATTTGTCACCGTCGCGTACTGCTGCGAGCCCGTTTGACGAGAATGCCGAAGCACCATCATACACAGGGTCTATAACATATTTACCGGTGCAGTCGATAAAGCCGTATCTTGGATCGCCTATCGTCCCGGTACATACGCATGTGATATCATCCGTACCGAAGGACTGTGCGCCTATGAACCCGGGGTCTATGATGAATTTGCCCTCGGTATCTATAAAGCCGTAATGTGTATTCTCATCGACAGACACACAGGCAAGACCGTTTTGGGCAAACTCCGATGCATAGTCAAAGTCCGGCATGATAACTATCGTGCCCTTTTTATTCATATATCCCCATTTATCACCTATGCATACGCTGCACAGCCCGTGCCGGAACAGATCCGTACTGCTGTAATCATCGGATGTTTTAGGCTTATATGGCTCCTTGGCACAGGATGCAAAAATGATCATTGCTGCAGCTATCAGCCTTTTTTTCATAGCATGACCTCGCATGGGAATATCATTTCTTGAATAAGTTCGCAAAGAATCCTGTCTTCTCCTCTTCAGACTTTTCCGGTGTTTCCTTGAGTTTTGCTTCAAGGCGTGCAAAATATGCATTTGCCTGATTGGATGCCTGGGTAAAGCCCGTGAACAAATAGCCGTAATTTATGCTGCCCGTATCATAAAGCTGAAAGAATACTGCGATGTCGAGCATATACATGAAGGTATGTCCATAGCATCCGAACACGAAGCACCACACGGAATCCTTGTAAAATCTGCCGTTCTTCCTGTCCTCCTTGAGCTCCGCCTTCTTCTCCCTGGCTTCCTCCTTGGAGACAAGCTCTGTCTGGGCTATCATACCGTCTATATATTCCTTCACGGTCATATTATCGAGATATACGCTGTCGAAAGGATACCGCTCCCTCGCTACCTTGGTAAAATGCCGCTCATCTATCTCTGCGATGGGTATCTCGCCGGTACCTGTGCTCGACACCTCTGCCTCACGGTATCCTGCCCCGAAATCAAGACGTATATGCTTCTTTATAGAGCCGTCCGTCATCGCGAAGCTGAAAGGCATGGATGCCTCTGTCATATCCTTGCCTATCTCCTGCAGATGGTCGAAATAACGGTTGCCCTGCCGTCTGTCGCTGTCTATCTTCATTACAGTGTCAAGCGCGGTCTCAGCCTTTTCATTTATCTGTGAAAGCGAAAGGCTCACCTTGCCACTGTACTTCCATCCTGCCGCACACAGCAGAAGCTGCTGCCATCTTGCCATATGCCAAGCTGCACGCAGATTGCCGTCGCTCCTTATGAGAAATCCGTCAAGCACCGCTGACAGAAGAGCGCTGTCGGTACCCGCCTTGAGAAGTATATATCCCTCGGGAACGCACAGACCGAACACGCTTTTTCTTACTGCATCTATGACGATCTTGTCATTCCTGTAACGTTCGAAGCGATATGACACTCCGAAGTATACTGCCGCAATGATCTCATGTGTCTCGGGTGAAAGGGTCTCCCATACATCTCTGTCATCGGGATGCACCTTTACTATATTGTCTGTCATCCCTACGATATGCAGCGATTCAAATGCAATGTCAAATACACCCATCCTCACGCCTCCTCGATAAACACAAGTCCGTTGTCTTCTACTGTCCACTGCATCTTTACCACGAACAGCTTTATCGTCTCATATTGTGCTATAAGCGTGTGTATGTCGATACCATTCTCACGCACCGAGAACCAAGGACTGTGCAGCGGCGGATCTGCTTCCGTACCGTCCGCTCTCTTGCTGACTATGACCCATTCACGGCGGGGATTTCCCGTATCCTCACCTTCGATATGGAGCTCGAGCATATGCCGCTTCTGTATGCCTTCCATCTTTCTGAATCTGATGGTGCGTATCTTATCAAACGGATCCTCGTGCTGCCTTATCGCAGTATCTGTGCAGTATACTCCCGTGATATTATAATCCTGCTTCATGGGAGGCGCAAACACATCCGCAAACGGCCCGAAGAGGAAATGGAACACGCCGTTGGAAAAGCGTATTGCCTGCGTAAGCTCTACCCAAGCATTATAGCTGTCACCCATGATCTGCTCGTATTGCCCGCCTACTGATGCATTATGATAGGGATTTACAAGGAATTCATCGGGTATATCCACCGTGCCCTCTATTTCCTTTAAGCGAAATCTGCCGTACAATGAACGCTTGTCATTTTCAAACCACAGTATCATAGAAGGCACCATTGCAAAGAATTCGTCCTTCTTCTCAAAGGGTGCACAAAAGCCTTCCAATGACCATATCTCTTTATTGCGCACCTCTCTGAGCCATTCGCCAGGAGTATCGCCCTCTACTCTTGTGACCCTAAGCAGCGCACAGCAGAACGGCTCGGGCATTGCTATGAATATATATGTCCTTCCCCATGGGTCAGCCGAAACAAATCTTTCCGGATATTTTGAGCTGAGATCTCCGTCCTCATGCATCTGGCTGAATCCCATCATTGCAGAAAGCATGGCATCAGACCAATATTCCGGGGCAGTAAAGGTCTGATAGCCCGAAAGCCTTTCCTGACCTCTGCCGTATATAATGATGTCTGTTTTCATCTCATACTCCTTTCAGGGCTTCGGATATCCAACAGCCCTGCCTGTGACAGTATCCCCGCAAGCTTCACCATTTGCCTGCCGGAGTACAGTCCCCTTGCGGCAAGCGAATACTGTCTGCGTGCGAACTCCAGTTCATCCTGCACAGTAAATATATCTCTCTGATAGAAACTGTTTCTCTTTGTGATGATATCTGAATACTTTTCGAGCATCGCTCCGATATACGCAAGATGATGCTGTGCTGCCGCTGCAAATGTATTGTAGAATACAGCCTCCGTGCCCACAGGGCTTGCATTTCCGGCAATGCGTCTTTCAGTGCCGGTAAATCCGTATGGGTCATAGTATGCGCTGTATACGGTATTTTCTATATCAGGGCTGTCCTCATGGGGACGGCCGTCTGTCACGGCTGCTGTGACAGGTATATCTATCCCAAGATCGTCACTCGTCAAAAGTGAGACATGCTCACATACTGACCTGTCTCCGATCACAAGATGTGCATCCGCATAGCTCTTGTCACCGAGCTGTGCCGCATATATAAGATCTGCCCTGCCGATATATGTGTCAGCGCAGTGCATCATAAGCCGCAGGCTCATATCACGCATGACGCTGCGGGGGATATCATCTGCGGAAAGTATGGTGTATCTGCCTTCGATATCGGTATTCCTGAGAGCATTGCCCACTGCCTTATCGCCTGTGAATACATCCTCGGAGAATATCTCGAAGCGGTATTCATCCTTGCCTATATACAGTTCTTTGTGTATGATGCGGTCAACTACCGATGCAAGGAAACAGTATATATCACGCACATCCCCATATATGGCAATACGCACGAATTCATATTTAGTCATGCTGTCACCTTACACGGCGGACAGTGCCCACCTCTGACTCATGTTCGTGTGCATAAACGGGCTCATACAGGTCTCTGAACATATCGTCCTTGTCCATCTGCAGCACGTCTATGAGCTTGTCGAGCTTCTTTATGCGCGCGGTCACGCCCTCATATCTTCTCTTTTCGTCTCTGCCCTTGAACAGCTTTTTCTTCAGTGCCGTATATTCGCTGTCAAGCTCTGTCTTCTTGGCAAGCGCGGCATTATATATGCAGAACATTATCGCCTTGTCAACACCCTCCGGATGTATCTCGGCATCCGGCAGTATCCTGCCGCTCCTGTCCACATTAGGCGAATGATCGCTCTTTCTTCCTATAGCGGATACGGGTATGAGGGCTGTGCTCCAGTCCCTGTACTGTGCACAGCTGAACGAGCCTTCAAGTATAAATCTTTTCAGATCGTTCATTGCACGCTTGTATCCGTTCTCACTCACCCTTACATCCACATTGGGGCTGTCGGAGGCTGTAAGCGCGGTGACAAAGGTAAAGTCTTCCTTGTCGCGCAGAGCTCGTATAAGATTGTTTATACCGTCAGCGGATATGCCTGTCCTGACATTTACCTCATTGAACATGGAGCTTCCCGCATCGTAGCTCTCTGCGACGTGCTCGCTCAGATGCAGCACGTTTGCAAGCACGACCGCACCATCGCTGTGATATATATGATCTATCAGCTTTGAGAATATCTCATCACCTCCGCCCTCGCCGGGACGGTCGATGAACTCTCCTCCGTAGTCTGTGATGTACATTATGCCGATCACATCATCATCAAGCAGTATCTCAAAGCATATCTCCGTATAGATCATCTTATCCGTGCCGTCGCGGAAGTCGGATTCATTGCCCGAGCTTGCAGGACGTATCTCAAATCTTCTCTGCAGCTCGCCTTGTATCTTTGAAATTATGGCTGTTCTCTCCGCACCTTCGGCACTGTATGCATCATAATGCATGACCCTGCCCACATTCCTGCCGGCATTCGCAGTTATTCCGGAGACTGCACGCCCGAAGGCACCGCCGCCGCCTCCTGCTCCTGCAGACATGGGAGAAGTCTTCTGCGGGGGCTGAGATGTCACATCCACATCCTCATTGAGCTTGTCCGCAGTATCGCCCACATCATACTTCACGGGTTCAAGATGGAACTTGTAGCTGTATTTGTCACCGTTTTTGTCAAGGCCGTTTATCCTGACGCCCTTGTCTGAGAGCATCTGACATACAGCCGACATGAATGTGGTCTTGCCCGAATCAGATCCGCCTATCATAGTGAGCTTGAATACATTCAGATCGGCGGCTGCGATCCTTTGATCATTCTTCTTCATATATAAACTCCATCAATGCTATTTGATATATTGCTTTACGGCATCTGCCGCCGCGCCTATCGCTTCCTTCGGTGAACACAGCACAACTGCGGCAAAAAGCAGTATCGCCGAGATGAGCAGCACTATCCTGCGCTTATGTCCCATACCGCAGAACATACCCTTTGCAAGCCAGCGTATATTGCGCAGGAACATCAGCGCACTTCCGAGACATACAACTATCTTTGCTGCAGGCATCAATATATCATGTGTATCCGAGCGCATGATATATGAGCTTATGAGCATCATCGCACAGAGCAGCGCCCATATCACAAGGTCATGCAGCACCGCTGACGGCATTGCCTGCGGTATCGGCAGGTCGTAGCCGCATTCCGGACGCTTGCCGCCTTCAAGTATTGGCGCCGGACGGAAAACCGATCTTCTTGCGGCCTCACTGTCAAATGAGGCTGCTTTGTATTCGAGCTTGTAGCCCATCCTGAAGCATTCGCGGCACATCATATCCCCGGGAGCATCTTCTGCGGCGTCTGCGCTCTGAGTAACGGAATATTCCCTTGGAAGTTCTGCACCTTCGGTATAAAGCCTGCGGCATATCGGACAGCGCTTTTGCCCCTTGGATCTGTCCTTCTTCTCAAACATTGCTGTCCTCCGGTATATCCTCTGCCGTAAAGGTATAGGCATCCTGCGGTACTGTCACTCTTCCCATTGCACGGGCAGCAGCAGCCTTCTTGCGTGTATCCGGCGTATCTTCGCCGAAATTCATTTTCGCTATAAGACCGAGTATGCGTTCATATCTGCGCTGCTTCATCTCGTCTATGAGCTGCCTTATGAGTCTCGCATTGCCGTTTACGGATCTGCCGGACTGATACAGGCGTGAGATATATGCCTTTGCAGCACTCTCACAGTCTGCGGATACTGTATCCTTCGACTTCCTGCACATCAGCATGAATATATCGAACAGCTGCTGTTCATCATAATCGTCAAATTCATATACCTTGAGTCTTGATGCAAGTCCCGGGTTCTTTTCAAGGAAATCCTGCACTTTATCCTTATAGAGTATGAGTATAAGATTGAAGTTGTTCCTGTCGGTCTCCATGCGGTTGAGCATTGCGTGTATGGCATCCTCGCCGCCCTTTTCAAGCAGCTGATATGCCTCCTCCACAATAAGCACCGCATTCTTCCTGCAGGCTTCGTCTATCTTTTCGCTCATCTTGCCGGCGCTTCCGCTGACATATATGCTCGTTATTTCCGATGCATCCACATATACGGGCTCTGTACCGCCGAGTATGCCAAGCGAATGGTATAACTCCGCAGTGAGCTGTGCGGCTGTGGATTTGCCCGTACCGGGATTTCCTGCCCATATCATATGCGCAGGACCAGGATAGCTGAGTCCCTTCTCCATACATTCCACGCGCAGAGCCAGCTGATCGTTGAACATCCTTTCAAGGAAGTCAAGTCCCACATAATCATGCAGCTTTGAATATATATCCTCCGCCGAAAAGCCTCTCTTCTCGAACATGGACTGCCGCGCCTCAAAATCACATCTCTCCGCCGTGATCTCATTTTCGGATGATGCACAGCGATAGGAGCACGCACGCTTCACATCGCTGACAAGATTGTTTATATCGCGGGCGTTGCCGAAGCTTTTGCGGTCACGGTCTGCAAAGAAGTTCTCAAAGAATACAGGCAGTCCGTCGGTAACATCCTGCGAAAGCCTTGTGACTCTTCCGCTTATTCCCTCGGGTATGCCGAACTGTGACGTGAATATGCTCTGCAGGAGCTCCGGGCCGTATTCACGCAGAGTTATCACATTTGATGCACCGAAGCGGGAGAACAGGCCTTCGTTCATCTTCCATACCTCGGGCATACGGTCTGCGTAGCCTGCGAATACCACACAGAAATGATAATTCGGATTTGTCATGGCAGCGACTATGGTGTTGAACACCTCGTCACAATAGGAATTGTTGCCGTCGCTGCGCTTCTCCGCAATGGAGTATACCTCATCGACGAGAAGCACGCCTTCCTGTGCCTCTTCTATGAGCGAACGGGTGAGTATTGAGGTCTGCCCTACATACTGCCCCACAAGCCTGTCTCTTGAGCCTATCACAGTATGTCCCGAACGTATTATACCCTCACGCTGGAGTATCCTGCCTATCAGGCCTGCTAT
>JAFPPJ010000176.1 GCA_017410745.1 Oscillospiraceae bacterium | reverse complement strand
TCGGGGCCGTCCATAGAGGTGCGGGAGGATGAGCGCTCGATGAATATATCCGAGCTGCCGTGGATGGAGCCGTATGCGGTCATGGTGTCGGCATTTGCACTCATGCTTATGTTCACGCTCTCTGCATATACCCTTGCGGAGTCGCCGTATATAGTCCCGACTACCGCACAGGTCTGCCCGTTGACGGTGCAGTGGATGCTCGAATAGATCATATGCACGACGGATTCGCCGTACAGTGAGCCTATCGACGAGCACAGCGTGCCCTTTGCGGTGGCAGAGAGATCGCAGCCTGTGATGTCTATGCTCGTGCTGCCCCTGTGGGAGCCGATGCATACGATCATGCTGCCCATGGCATTGAGCACATATCTGCCGCGCTTTATGATGACTGCTCCGCCGAGACCCGAGCCTATGCATACGCCCGAGCTGCTGGCACCGGATATGCTGATGGTGCCGTCCTGGTCAAAGATGAGGTCACCGTGATAGGATGCCATGTCGTTGCCTATGCCGTAGTAATCGGAGGAGCTCAGCTCTATGTCAAGGTTGCCCTTGCCCTCGATGGTGAGGGATGATGATGCGGGCACCCGTATGCCGCTGTTTATCAGCTTGCTCGTGCCGATGAGTATGACGGAAACATCGCAGTTCTCGCCGATGGCAATGCACGGCCTGCCCTCGGTATTGGTCAGCACGCAGTCCTTGAGCACGACCTTGCCCGAGAAGCCGTCTGCGATGGTGACATGTGTGTCGGTATAGAGCGAGGGCTCGCCTATTACGGTGACCACAGCATCATCAAAGCTGCCTATGTGGAGACGGGTGTAGCCCTCGCGCTTGAGCCTCGAGAGGGATACCTTCTCACGGCTGTCTGCACTGTATACATTGATGCGCTTGCCGTCCTCACGCTCCTGACGGTGCATGCATATCTCGGAGCGTATCTTATACGATACGGAGGATATGACATTCGGTGACGGCTTTGCGGTATAGAAGCCCTGTATAAGGTCTATGCCCATGAGTATGACAGCACGCATCTCGTCCTCGTTCTCCACGCCCTCTGCAAGTACGAGTATGTCATTTGCGTGGCAGAATTCGATTATCTCACGGACAAAGTGCTTCTTGTTGGGATCGGAGTTGACATCACTTATCAGTGCGCGGTCTATCTTGACATAGTTGGGGGTATAGCGCAGGAGATTGCTGATATTGGAATAGCCCGTGCCGAAATCGTCTATGGCTATGCGGACATTGAGGCGGTTATAGCGTGCCTTCATCTCCTTGAGCTCGTCTTCGCCGAACTTGGTGTTCTCGGTCATCTCAACGACCACACTGTCCGAGAGGGATGAAAGGAGACGGTTTATCTCCGACTGCTTCTCCGGAAGTATCTTAACGCTGGGGATGGAGTTTATGAATATGGGTCTGCCGCCGAACAGGTCGCGGTGAGCCTTGAGGAAGTTCAGCACATTGAGGAAGGTGTACTGCTCCACCTCGTAGAGCCTGTCGCTGAGCTCGGCGTAGCGCAGTATATGATACGGCGATATTCCCTGCATGTCCTTTGCGCGCATGAGCGCTTCATAGGAATATATCTCGCCTGTCTGAGCGTCGATTATGGGCTGGAAGAAATAGGTGAGGAGATTGAGGTCGAGCAGGCGCTGCACCTGTGCATTCTCGCGGAGCTCCTCGTCAGAAAGCCCGGAGGTCTTGAGCATGCCGATGCGTGCCTGCTCCCTGAAGGAAACCAGCTCGTCTGCAAGGGACTTGATGCCGTCTATCAGCTTCCTGCCGTCTTCATCGGCGGGGGCATCGTCTAATGCGGCGGATGCGGCAGCAAGCTCCTCGGTGCTGTCTATATCGCGGAGCTTATCTATATATTCAATTAGCAGGCTGTAAAGTCTGTCCATACGTCTGCCTCCCTCGGTATTCCGATCAATGTGTCCATATATATAGTCTATATTATTATAACATATCTTGATATAAAATACAAGAGAAAAGCCAAAATTCTATGACGAAAAAAACAAAGACGGTTTGAAGGCATAAATGCTCCGGGGATAGTACAAAAGGTTCGTGCAGATGCGTATCGGGTGGGCGCAGGCTCAGCCTGCATAAATGCTCCGGGGATAGTACGAAAGGTTCGTGCAGATGCGCATCGGGTAACAGTCGGCTTTGCCGACAAAGCCGCAGAGTGTATCTGCGGCTTTTGGATCATATCTGTACTGCGGTCTCGGCATCGCTGCCGTCATTGGTGACGGTGAAGGTCTTGCCGTCAACGGTGAGCTCATATGTGCCCCTGAATCCGTCGAGGGTAAACCCGCCGTTCTCATCGGTGCGGGCGGTGTAAGAGGTAGACCATTCTCCGTGGATGAGCTCCTTGAGCATGTGGTATACAGGCTTGGGAGTGCTGTCTCTTCTGATGAGACCGCTGGGAGCGCCGAGCCACATACCGTCGGAGAAGTCCCATGCGGTGATGGCCTTGACGAGGGGATGGCTGAACAGTATGCGGTACATTTCCTCGGTCTGTACCTTCTGCCTCTCCTCAAATTCGGGAGTGGATACCCAGTTGTCGTTGTGGTAGTCGTTGAGATCCTCGATCTCGGGAGGCATGAGCTCGCCGGATATGAGAGTATTCTCGGTGAAGTGGATGGGCAGACCGAAGCGCTCAAAGCGGGCAAGCACGGTCTCGAGCTTCTCCTTGCCCCAATAGCCCTGATGCTGATGGGACTGTATGCCTATAACGTCGATGGGCACGCCTGCGTCAAGGCATTCCTCGATGATGTGGGCATAGTCCTCGGAGGTGTTGAAGTCGTTTATAAGGAGCACAGCATCCTTGTCGGCAGCCTTTGCAGCGTCAAACACAGCCTTGATGAGAGGTATCCTGCCGTAGTGGTTGCAGAGCCTTGTAACAGCGTTGTCGTACTTGTCGAATATGGGCATGATGGCGGTCTCGTTGATAACGTCCCAGTAGCCGAGCCTGCCCTTGAAGTCGCTGACCTCACGGGTGATGCGGTCGAGCTGCTTCTTCATTATCTCTTCCACGGGGTATTTGAGGAGCCAGTCTGCGCATACGGTATGCCAGCAGAGGGGATGACCCTTTGCAGCAGCGCCGAGGGATATCATCTTGTCGGCAGCCCTCAGCATGCCTTCCTTGCCGGTGTGACCCTCCTCGGGCTCGTATCTGCCCCAGTAGAAGGGGAGAGTGCCGTAGTTGAACACATCCTTCCACAGGTCGATGCGGGCTGCGAATTTATCGCGCATCTCTGCGGGTGCGTTCTCATATGCGAGGATGTCGAATGCGCCTGCACCGAACAGGAACTCATGGGTTCTGAGCCGTACCTTGACGTCCTTGCCGGATGCTGCGCCCGAAGCATCTCTGAGAATTATCCTTTTCTGTGATCTGCGGTGAGAAAAATCGTACATATTATACCTCTTTTCTGCCGATATACTGTGATGTCAGCGGTTGTTGCGGTCGGTCGTATGTTCGCTTCCTAACATTACATATATTATAACATTTAAGTTTGGTTATGTCAAGATTATAATATCATTAGAATATGATTAAGCCTATTTACAGGACTTTAGCACGGTGCTATAATATATGCAATAAAATAAGGGAAGGTGTTATGATGCACATCAAAAGGACTTTGCTCGCACTCGTGCTGGTCACGGCACTGCTGCTCACAGGCTGCTATTCGCCGGGAAAGGTAAGTGACGGGGTGTACAGCAACAACTACTTCAAGGTGACCACGCCCGAACAGTTCACCTGCTTTACCGGTCAGGATGTGGAGAAGTCGAGCTCCTACTATTTTCTCTACGCTCTGAGTGAGTCGAGAGGCACTAACAAGAGCTTCAAATGCGAATATGCCGCAGATGCGGGCACTGCCGACATGCTCGTGTGCTCGGAGGAAAATCCCGGCAAGATGAGCATGGATGAATTCGCGGCAAGGATAACAAAGCAGATGGAAGGCTGTATTCTGCTCTATTCCGAGAATGAGAAC
>JAFPPJ010000175.1 GCA_017410745.1 Oscillospiraceae bacterium | reverse complement strand
GCGGACTGCGAAGCCCTCGGCATACGCAAGCCCGACACCGTAGTGCCCGCCACATCCTGCATAGATGAGTTCATCCGTGTAATAAGCGGCCTTATCGAAAAGGGCTATGCATATCTGGCAGGCGGAAATGTGTATTTCGATACATCCAAGCTGGATGTGTACTACAAGTTCGGCGACGTTGAGAGCGAAGACCTGGAGGTCGGCGTGCGCGATGACGTTACCGAGGATACCAACAAGCGCAACAAGGCTGACTTCGTGCTCTGGTTCACCCGCTCCAAGTTCGACGATCAGGAGCTCAAATGGGAAAGCCCCTGGGGTACGGGCTATCCGGGATGGCATATCGAGTGCTCATGCATCTCCATGAAGAATCTCGGCGAATACCTCGACCTGCACTGCGGCGGCGTTGACAATATCTTCCCGCATCATACCAATGAAATAGCGCAGAGCGAAGCGTATCTCGGCCATGAGTGGTGCCCTCACTGGTTCCATGTGCATCACCTCAATGACAAGGGCGGCAAGATGGCAAAGTCCAAGGGCGACTTCCTTACGGTGTCGCTTCTAAAGGACAAGGGCTACGATCCCTATGCGTACCGCTTCTTCTGCCTGCAGTCCCACTACCGCAAGACACTTGAGTTCTCCTTCGAGAACCTTGACAATGCGGCTCAGGCATATGAGCGCATCGTTTCCCGCACCGTAAAGCTCCTTTCGGAGGATGACGGCAAGGTGGATGCAGCAGCGCTCACCGCACTTACCGACAAGTTCCGCGAGGGTCTTGACAATGACCTCAATACATCTATGGGCATCACCGCCCTCATGGATGTGTTCAAGGCTGATACGGGCGCAGCTACCAAGCTCGCTGCCATAGAGAGCATGGATACCGTGCTCACGCTCGATATCATCGGCCATGCAAAGGCTGAGGCAGAGAAGCCCGCAGAAGAGATACCGCAGGAGATACTCGCCCTCATAGACGAGCGCAAGGCTGCCCGCAAGGAAAAGAACTTCGCCCGCGCAGACGAGATAAGAGATCAGATCACCGCTATGGGCTATATCGTGGAGGAGACCCGCGAGGGCACCAAGGTGAGAAAGGCATAGACCGAGCGGCCGGCTCCGGCTTTTGGACGGCAGATTTGAAGTGCATCGCTCCGGTCTTGCTGTGTCACCAACGTATTCGACCGGCTCACATTCTCAGGATGTGGGTCGGTTTTTTGTGAGATAAGTATAGGTGAAATTTGTAAAAAAGTATTGCATTTGTGCGCACAATGTTGTATAATAAAGACAGCAGACAAATCTGTATACGAGGTGATACTATGGCAAAGACAGCTAATCTTTATGTAAGGATAGAACCGGATGTCAAGGAACAGGCGGAATCAATACTTGCGTCACTGGGGATACCCGCATCGAATGCGATAAATATGTTCTACAAACAGATAATACTTCATAACGGTATGCCCTTTGAGCTCAGACTTCCCGATAAAATGCCGCTTTCAATGGGGAGAATGACAGAAGAAGAGCTTGATAATGCGCTTGAACAGGGCTATGATGATATGGTGAACGGCAGAACGAGACCGGCTGCGGATGTATTCGCAGATATACACAAGGAAGCGGCGGTATGATATACAACGTTGTAATATCGGAAAACGCGGAGAATGATATAAAGGATATTTATAACTACATAAAATATTCGTTATGTGCTACCAAAGCTGCAGTAAGGATCGCAGATCTTATTGAGAAGCAGATAATGAGCCTTGAATATGAGCCTGAAAGATTCTCGGTATATGATAGGGAGCCGTGGCGGTCAAGAGGCTTGCGGCGTGTGACAGCCGAGAACTATATTATATTCTATATCCCGGATGATGGTTCTGAAACTGTTACAGTGATCAGAGTGATATATGGCGGACGGGATATAGATAATATACTCTGACCAATGCCGAGACACAACCGATTACGATAAGGAGACGCTATGAAGATATATCCGCTTATTATTTCCGCACTGCTTTTTGCGGGCTGTGCAAAGGCGGAAACGCCCGCTCAGACCGACGTGCAGACCACCGCTCAGATCACTGTCACCACGGCAGCAGAGACGACCGCACGGGTGCGCTCTCTTGACAATGTGCGCCCCCTCGGGCGGACGTATGACGACGGCAATGTGCTGTGGTGCGGCTTTTCCGGTACGGGAGCGGCATTTACCGTGACAGGCACTAAATGTACCGTCACCATCGCAGGCTGCGACAATGCGGCAGGCATGAAGGATCCGCCCCGCATAGCCATCTACCGTGACGGCGAACGTGTCGCGGACGAGCTCGTTGACCGCATGGAGAAGACCTATACCGTGTTCGAGGAGGACACCGAGGTCACCGCCGATATACGCATAGTCAAGCTGTCCGAGTGCGCCCATTCTGTGTGCGGCATAAAGTCGGTGGATACCGACGGCACTGTTGCTCCCGCCCCCGCACGGGATATGCTCATAGAATTTGTGGGCGACTCCATCACCTGCGGCTACGGCGTGGACGATGAGGTAAAGGAGCATCACTTCTCCACCTCCACCGAGGACTGCACGAAGGCATATGCCATAAAGACCGCAGAGAAGCTGGATGCGGACTGGTCTCTCGTGTCCCTGAGCGGCTATGGCATAATATCCGGCTACAGCGACGGCAAGGTGCAGCAGAAAAATCAGGTGATACCTAAATACTACGACAAGTTCGGCTTTTCCTATTCCTCCTTCGGCGGGAAGAAGTGCGACAGCATCCCCTGGGAAAGTGCCGTGCATCCCGATATTGTCGTGATAAATCTCGGCACCAACGATGCATCATGGGTGAAGACCGAGCCCGACCGCAAAGAGGAGTTCACCAAGGCGTACCG
>JAFPPJ010000174.1 GCA_017410745.1 Oscillospiraceae bacterium | reverse complement strand
GTGATATCGCTCATCGTGGTGGGCTGCATAGTATACACCTACCGCAAGCCTCAGCCCCTTACGGCGAATGAGTATCTCGACCGCAACTCCTTTGACATGTATCAGCGCAAGACGATACTTGTGAGCACGAGGAACTACAGCTACACCGTGGATTCGGGCGGCAGCGGCGGTCATGGCGGCGGCGGCGGCTTCTCGGGCGGTCATCACGGCGGCGGCGGAGGAGGCGGACACCGCTGATGGCTAAGGTATCTGTAATAATAGCTGCGGCGGGCAATGCAGAGCGCATGCAGGGTATAAACAAGCAGTTCGCATTCATATGCGGGATACCCGTTCTCGTGCGCTCGATGCTCGCATTCGAGCATATAGAAGATGTATGCGAGATAATAGTTGCTGCAAAGCAAGAGGATCACGACAGGATAAAGGAAATGGCGCAGGACTACGGAGTGACGAAGCTCAAGGACTGTGCGGCGGGCGGCAGCACCCGTCAGGAGTCGGTGATAAATGCGCTCAGGCTCACAGGCCGTGAGTCAAGGCTCATAGCCGTACATGACGGCGCAAGGCCTCTTGTCCGTGAGGAGGACATACGCCGCTGCATACACGATGCAGAGGTGTTCGGCGGCGCTGTGCTCGGCGTGCCCGTGAAGGACACGATAAAGGAGGCAAGCGGCGGACTTGTGGAGGATACCCCGGACAGGCGGAAGCTGTATATCACACAGACCCCTCAGATATTTGTCAAGGACAGATATTTCGAGGGAGTGAATTTCGCTGTGGAGCACGGTCTTGACTTCACGGATGACTGCCAGCTCGCGGAGGCTGTAGGCGTAAAGGTATGCATGACGCCCTCGTCATACAGCAATATCAAGATAACCACACCCGAGGATCTTGCAGTGGCGGCAGCGCTTCTCGGATCATCATCCGGCAGGGAAGTGAATACTATGATAAGAGTGGGTCAGGGCTACGATGTACACAAGCTTTCCCCCGAAAGGAAGCTGATACTCGGCGGATGCAGGCTCAACCATAATTTCGGACTGGTGGGACATTCGGATGCGGATGTCCTGGTACATGCTGTGATGGATGCGCTGCTCGGAGCGTGCGCACTCGGAGACATAGGACAGTACTTCCCGGACTCCGACCCTAAGTGGAAGGATGCGGACAGTCTGAAGATGCTGCGCGAGGTGGTGCGCATCATAGGCGAAAAGGGATATGTGGTATCGAACATCGACAGCACGCTGGTGCTGCAGGTGCCCAAGATAGCTCCGTTCATATTCTCCATGCGCAGGAACATAGCTGAGGCGTGCGGCATAGATGTGTCGCAGGTCAGCGTGAAGGCCACCACCGAGGAGAAGCTGGGCTTCACCGGAAGATGTGAGGGCATAGCCGCTCATGCGGTGTGCCTTGTGGAGGGCAAATGATCGTACCTCAGTATGTGACTCATGTGACGGATATACTCAAGGCCAACGGCTATGACGCATATCTTGCGGGCGGATGTGTCCGTGATATGCTCATGGACAAGGAGCCCCATGACTATGACATCGCAACTAATGCGCTGCCCGACAGGGTGATGGAGATATTCAGCGATCACCGCGTGATACTCACCGGGGCGGCTCACGGCACTGTTGCTGTGGTATCCGACGGGAACAATGTGGAGATAACCACATACCGTGCGGACGGGGTATACTCCGACAAGAGAAGACCCGACACGGTCAGCTTCTCGGTGACCGCAGAGGAGGATATGTCCCGCAGGGATCTGACTATAAATGCGATGATGATGGATCCCGACAGCGGAGAAGTCATAGATATATTCGGCGGCAGGGAGGATCTGTCGCGCGGGATAATACGATGTGTGGGCGACCCCGTCAAAAGATTCGGCGAGGATGCGCTGCGCATCATGCGTGCTCTCAGATTCGCATCGGTGCTCGGCTTTGAGATAGAAGCGGATACAGATGCGGCTATACGCGCCGGCAGGGAGGATCTGCGAGAGATCGCGGTGGAGCGCATAGCGGTGGAGCTGATAAAGCTGCTCACGGGCAAAACTCCCGCAAGGATACTGTGCGCATACCCCGATGTGCTGTCGGTGGTGATACCCGAGATCATCCCCTGTGTGGGCTTTGATCAGAACAGCATATACCACAATATGGACGTATGGACGCATACGGCATATGCGGTGGAGAGATCGGTATGCTCGGGCAGAGTGCGTCTTGCACTTCTGCTGCACGATATAGAAAAGCCGTCGCACTACCGTGAAGAAAACGGCAGCGGACACTTCCACGGGCATGATACAGCGGGAGCGGAGACTGCCGAACGTATCATGCAGCGCCTCAAGCTCGACAAGAAGACCATAAGGGATGTATCCGCTCTGGTGAGGTATCACGAGATAGCTCCCGGCAAGGAGGGCGCGGTGAAGAAATACCGCAAGCTCTATGGTATGCTCGGCAGAGAGCTTTTCTGCGACCTGTTCGAGGTGGCGACAGGCGACAACATGGCAAAGAGCGAGTACGCACATACACGGCTCGAAAGGCTGGCACCGCTCAGGGATGAGATACTTGCATATGCCGACGGCGGCGGATGCACGGATATACGTTCACTTGCCGTGAACGGCAGCGATCTTGCGGCTGCAGGCCTTGACGGCGAGGAGATAGGCAGGGGGCTCGAAAGGGCGCTCGATATGGTGACAGGCGGTGAGATCGCCAATGAGAAACAGGCGATACTTTCGGCACTGAAAGGATAGGAGGTCATGGGCTATGCGCTGTCCGTACTGCGGATGCGATGACACCAAGGTCATAGATTCAAGATATGCGGATGACAGGCAGAGACGAAGGCGCTGCTGCCCTGTCTGCGGTAAGCGTTTCACCACATATGAGGTGGTGGAGCGCCCCGAGCTGCTTGTGAACAAGAAGGACAATACCTATGAGCCCTTTGACCGCAACAAGCTGATAAAGGGACTTTCGTTCGCGGTGAAGAAGCGCCCCGTACAGGGCAGCGTGATAATCGCCATTGCGGACGAGATAGAGAATATGTGCCTCGCACAGAACAGGGATCAGATCTCTACCGCGCAGATAAGCGACATTGTGCTGTCGCGTCTGCGGGACATAGACGAGGTGGCATATGTGAGATTTGCCAGCGTGAACAAGGACTTCGACAATGTGGAGAGGTTCCTTGAGCTGATAAGCGAGCTCAGGAAGGGGGACAGCGTGCCCGATGAAGACTAACGGCATACAGATATTCGGCGTATACACCGTGTTCATGGTGATGGTGGTGTTCGGGCTCACTGCCTTCTTCAAGGCGCCCGACACCGAAGAGAAGCCCGATAAGGAGCCTGCTGAGACGGTACAGACCGCCGAGGTGAAGCCTGTGGAGGAGGAGAAGCCCAAGCTCACGCCTGCGGGTGACCCCGAGGAGGCTGACAATGCATGGGCGATGTTCCTTGTCAACAGCAATAACCCCGTACCCTCGGAGTATTCCAACTCCATAGACACGGAGCTTGTATATAAGAGCGACCGTGATTTCTATATGGACAGCCGCATGGGCAAATACGCAAGGGCGATGTTCGATGCGGCGGACAAGGACGGGATACATCTTGTCATGGTGTCTGCATTCCGCACCAATGCATATCAGGCAGACCTGTTCGAGAGAAGCGTACAGGACCGCATGGACAGAAAGGGCATGAGCCGTGAAGAGGCTGAGGCGGATACCGCTCTTGAGGTGCAGCTCCCCGGTTACAGCGAGCATAACTGCGGCCTTGCAGCGGACATAATGTCGGACGAATACACGAGCATGGATGATGACGGCTTCAAGAATACCGAGGCATATGCATGGCTGATGGAGCACTGCGCGGAGTATGGCTTC
>JAFPPJ010000013.1 GCA_017410745.1 Oscillospiraceae bacterium | reverse complement strand
GCAGCACGAAGCTCCTCACATCTGTCTATCGCACCGACAACGGTAGTGTCAAAATCCGAGGCGAGCTCCGATGCAGCGAGGTCATCCTCGTCACAGGTGCGCTTGTTGAGTATGATGCCGCCAAGCGATGCATAGCCTCTGCCTTTGAAATTGTCTACCGCCATGCATATATTTGCGGCGGCATAGCGGGACATCTTCTCCGCATCCGTCACCACATATACCATATCGGCATAGCCCTTTCTCATGGGCATGGAAAAGCCGCCGCATACCACATCGCCGAGTACGTCGTATATTACGATATCCGGTTTGTATCTGTCATATACGCCGAGCCTTTCAAGGGATTCGAGGGCGTTAATTATACCTCGTCCTGCACATCCCGTGCCGGGTACAGGGCCGCCGGATTCTGCACATATCACTCCGCAGGGGCTGATAGTAGCAGCGTTATCAGCAGTGAGCCTGCCTGTGCGCGTGAGTTCTAGTATAGTATCTATTCGTCTGCCGCACAGCAGTGAGGTAGAATCCGCCTTGGGATCACAGCCTATCTGCATCACTTTCAGACCCTGACGGGCAAGTGCGGCTGATATATTCGATGCGATAGTCGATTTGCCGATACCGCCCTTTCCGTATATTGCAGCCTTAAACATGGTAGTCTCCTCTTGCACTGACGGGTCTGTATCCTATCCTTTCAAGCCTG
Source organism: Oscillospiraceae bacterium (assembly GCA_017410745.1). GTDB lineage: Bacteria > Bacillota > Clostridia > Oscillospirales > Ruminococcaceae > Huintestinicola. The sequence continues at coordinate 2,325 of JAFPPJ010000013.1, read as the reverse complement.
AGATCGATGCATCTCACGCATTTGTCAGAGGATTCGTCGGTGCATATCTTATTGTCATAGAGCATATATTTCTTCTTAACTTCATCGGGTGAAAGGTTGGGCATTATTACATTTGCCCCTGCAAGCACTCCCTGTTCACGCCCTCCGGGGCGTATCGTGCCGAGTGCGGTGGTAGCCGGGAGGAGCACATGGGGGAGCATGATCCTGCACAGGCTGAGTATGAACAGTGTCAGCTCATACGAGCCCGCAGGCATATCAGCAAATGGAGTATCCTTATGCGGTATGAACGGGCCTATGCCTATCATATGCGGCCTGAATCTGCCAAGGAAGAGCATATCTTCCGCAAGATCGCCCGATGTCTGATAGGGCGAGCCGATCATCATTCCCGCTCCCACCTGAAATCCAAGCTCCCGAAGGTCTTCCAGGCATTTCATCCTGTGTGAAAATGACATCGATGCGGGGTGGAGCCTTTTGTAATGCTCCTCTGATGCAGTCTCGTGTCTGAGAAGGTAACGGTCTGCACCTGCTTCGCGCAGGAGCTTGTAATCCGCGTATTCCATTTCTCCCGCTGACAGCGTGACTGCACAGTCTGGGTGACGTTCCTTGATACGCTGTACAAGAGCGGCCAGCCTTTGTGCCGGGTATGCGCCGTCCTCGCCGCACTGCAGAACGAATGTCATGAAGCCCATTCTGCGACCTGCATCACAGCATGAGATGATCTCATCCTCATCGAGACGATAACGCTCGGCGGAGGTATTAGAACGCCTGATACCGCAGTACAGGCAGTCATTTCGGCATATATTGGAAAATTCAATTATCCCTCGGATGTATATATCATGTCCGAATATGCCCTGAGCGACAGCGCGCGCTGTATCGGCGGCGTATTCTCTGTCGGCATCGGTAAAGGTGTCTATCAGCTGTATCCATTGTTCGCGTTCAAGACTGTGGGTGTCTTTAAGTCTGTCTATCAGGCTGCGGTTGTCCATTTATGTACATCTCCGATATGTCAGGTATCACTTCAAGGCTGCGTCCGAGTATGCCGTTCATATGTGCTATCGCCACACCATAGTTTGTCACGGGTATCCCAGCCTTTTTAACGGTGTCTATGCGGTATTCCATCTCACGGGCGTTGAGCATGCATCCGCCGCAGTGTATCACAAGGGAATAGCTGCCCTCGGGGAATGTGCGCCCGGAAGAGAATTCGTATCTGAGTTTTTTGCCCGTCCTGCGTTCGAGCAGGGCAGGGAGCTTTACGGTACCGATATCTCCGCACTGCCTGTGATGGGTGCAGCCTTCGGAGATAAGCACGGTGTCGCCGTCTTTGAGACGGTCTATCGCTGCCGCTCCCATGACTGCATCCTCGAGAAATCCTTTGTAGCGTGCCATGAGTATCGAGAATGATGTGAGCGGTATATCCGCAGGGGTATCGGCATTTGCCCGGGCGAATGCCTGTGAATCGGTTATGACCATAGCAGGACGGTCTATCTTGTCAAATATCCCTGCGAGCTCCGTGTCACGAACTGTGACCGCAGATGCACCTGCATCAAGAAGATCGCGTATGACCTGCTGTTGGGGGAGTATAAGCCGCCCCTTTGGCGCAGCCTTGTCTATCGGGATGCAAAGCACAACAAGGTCGCCGGGCTTCACAAGGTCGCTCACGAGGCGGTGCTTGTCGGTATCTGTATGGAGTCGGGCTACCCGTTCTTTCAGAAGATCGGTGTTTATCCCTGCGGGTGCGGAAACGTACAGTCTGCCGTCGTCGGGTATAGTGTCAAGGAGATCGCATTTGTTCATGACGGTCAGATAGGGTATGCCCTTCTCCTCGAACAGTCGTATAAGCTCCTTTTCACATGCACCTTCGCCTATGGTGCAGTCTGTGACAAGAACGGCGATATCCGTGCGGCGGAGTATTTCCTCCGTCTTCTTCACGCGCTTTTCCCCAAGCTCGCCCTCATCGTCATAGCCGGCTGTATCCGTTATCAGGACAGGGCCTATCGGAAGAAGTTCCATAGCCTTCGATACAGGGTCAGTGGTAGTGCCGGGGATATCCGATGTGACGGAGAGCTCCTGTGAGGTAAATGCGTTTATAAGTGTGGATTTGCCTGCATTCCTCCTGCCGAAGAATGCTATATGTATCCTTTCACCCGATGGTGTGCTGTTCATTTTATCACCGCACCCTTATAATCGTTTATAGTTATGCCGGCATTGATATTAGCAGCGAGGCTTTATACCGGCAGTATCATCAGTGAGTATAATTATACCACACTACTCCATAAATTACAATAGTAAACACCAAATTTATATGTCACAGCGGAATAAAGCCGT
>JAFPPJ010000173.1 GCA_017410745.1 Oscillospiraceae bacterium | reverse complement strand
TCTCTTACGCCAAAGCCATAGTCTATGCCGTAATTCTCACGCCTGTCGCTGTCAAATTCCTCTGCACCGAGCGTTCTGCCTGTTATGAAGAATATATCGTACTTGGACGATATATTCTTGTCATTGACCCTGAGATCAACATGTATCTTAGGCTCGTCTGTGCCGGATATGCCGACAAGAGTTGTGCTGAATTTCGGAGTGTTTATGGTCTCACCGATGCCGACATATGTCTCCGTGCCGTCAGTATCGGCAGTGCATTTTACGGTACACTCGGTCTCATTGCCGGTGTCGAATACATTTTCGGGAACGATGAAGTGATACATGATATCATCTATGTCATATTCTTCAAATGTCATGAAAACACCTGCCTTTTCATCGGACAGCTGCTCCGAATAGTTCCAGTAGTCCATGACCTCCTGCTCTGTAACATGGTATTTTTCGAGCATCTTTGTAGAATAGCCCTTGATACCTTCGATGCTGAACACTGTCTCTTCGCCGTTTATGAGCCATGCGATAGGAGCGTCAACACTTATATGATACAGTGAAGGATCTGCCTTGTCCTGCACCGCAAAGCCATAGCTCACTCCATACTCATCATCGAGTCCCTGCTCGTATATCTCTGCACCGATAGTCTTTGTCACGATGAAAAAGCGGTCATGCTTCTTCACAAAGTTTTTGTCATTTATCCTGACATCCACAAGTATCCTGGGCTGATCCTCATCGCCTGCAATGCCTACAAGTGTAGTGCTGATAAGGTCGGTATTGATAGTCTCTGCGAAGCCTGCATATCCATCTACCGATGCACCGTCGAGCACAGCATCTGTATAGTCGGGGCAGTAAAGAATTGTATCATCAAAAGATACGGACTTGTCGCTTATATAGCCGCTGAATATGCCGGAAAGCGACTCGGTATCCATATCATATGCGGATACGGTGGATGACATTGCAGATACAGCTGCCATTGCTGCCATGATGCCTGCGATAGTGCTTCTTGTGATCTTTGTGTTTGAAACCTTAAACATAATGAATCCTCCTGATAGTTAAGTTTTTCCCAAAAGGCGGAGCACTGTACATCCGAGTGCTCATCGACCCCTTTCGATTGTAATACACATAAGTAGATCAAAAGGTTTCATTTTTTCAAAAAAAAATTTTTCGAGTTTCGATAAAACAGAAAAGTCCCTCTCCTGTATATAAGAAGAAGGACTAGAGGAAATCATGCTATTTTCATCCGAGCGCAACATCAAGCGCCATCATAAGCGTAAAGCCTACCGAAAACATCACAACACCAACATTGGAATGCTTTCCGGAAGACATTTCCGGTATGAGCTCTTCCACTACAACATACATCATAGCACCTGCAGCAAAGCTGAGGAGATATGGCATAGTAGGAAGGAAGAATTGTGCCGCAAGTATCGTAAGAAGCGCACCTATCGGCTCTACCGCTCCCGAAAGCACGCCGTCACGGAATGCACGCAGCTTGCCCGCTCCCTCCGCTCTGAGCGGCATGGATATGATAGCACCCTCGGGGAAATTCTGTATTGCGATACCGAGCGCAAGTGCCAGTGCACCGCCCGCAGTTATCTCACTGTTCCCGGACAGGTATCCCGCATAGACCACACCGACAGCCATGCCCTCCGGAAGATTATGGAGCGTGACCGCAAGTACCATCATAGTTGTCCTTGCAAGCTTGCTTTTGGGGCCTTCCGCATCTTCCGAATGCATATGCAGATGAGGGATCACCGTATCAAGCAACAGCAGGAACAGCACGCCTATCCAGAATCCTATCGCAGAGGGAAGGAACGACAGCCTGCCCATATTGCCGTCCGCCTCGGTAAGCTCCATTGCCGGGATGATAAGGCTCCATATAGATGCTGCCACCATAACACCGCTGGCAAATCCGCTTAGCGCCTTTTCCACCTTTGGCTTGAGATGCTCCTTCATGAAGAATACACACCCGGAGCCTGCCGCCGTGCCTATGAACGGGATAAGCAGCCCGCATAATACTTCTGTATTCATATCATCACTTCCTTTTTGTCAGAAAGTTTTTTATTCTCTGTTTCTCAGTATCTCAGCTGGAGTAATTCTCTTTACCTTGAATACAAGCAGCTCGTTTATCACAAGATATATGATCAGCATCGCAGCATATATCATCAGTATCAGCTTAGGTGAAAGGGCTATATCCATACAACATGCTACATTTGCGATGAATGAAGGATATATCATATCTATCACTGCTTTCGCAGCAGGCAGGCATATGATCCCTCCGACTGCAACGATCACAAGATTTCCGTTAAGATAAAGGCTGCGTATCTCTCTCGAGCGGTATCCGAATATTTTGATCAGTGATATTCCCAGTGTAGAACGGTCTATCATCACACCCATCATAAGGTACATTACCACGCAGAAGATAACAGTGCCTGCGATCACCAGCGTCCATATCAGTGTCTGCATCTGATCTATGAACACTCCGGATGCGCGCTCTATATCATCCTTAGCGGTAACGCTGTAGAGCCTGCCTTCTTCTATATCGAGCGCCTTGTCAGAGTATACCGCATTGTAGTAGCTGTCTTCTTCATCAAACAGCTCGCACATGCTCTCTCTGTCCATAAAGATAGTAAATCCGGGAGAGTATTGACATATTTCCGTTACAATGAATGTATAGCTTCTCTCGGATGCATCATCGCTGAATGTGATCTTGTCTCCGACTTTATATCCGAGCCTTTCGTTGATGGAGTTGTTTATGACCGCCTTGTTCATGCTCTTTTCAGGATGAACATCAAAGAATCTGCTGTCAGCGTCAAGGCCTATCACAGTGACCGGGAGATTATACCCAGTATCGTAGGTGGAAAGGCTTTTTATAAATGCTTTCTCTCCTCCCTCCGGTGCTTCTTCGGTAGGGTATTTGTACATATACATATACTCATATTTGGTATCCGCAGTATTCTTTTTGCTCACATTCATACAGAGC
>JAFPPJ010000172.1 GCA_017410745.1 Oscillospiraceae bacterium | reverse complement strand
GCATCGACTGCAGCTCGCCCTTTCTCGTGCCCATCTTCTCCATTACGGTGCCTGTGCTGTCCTCGGGTACGTCTATTACAAGACGCTCCATAGGCTCGCACTGTACGCCGTCTATCTCCTTCATGAGCACTCTCGGTGTGGATACGCCGAGCTCGTAGCCCTCTCTTCGCATATTCTCGATGAGTATGGAAAGATGCATCTCACCTCTGCCGCATACCCTGAATGCATCCGTGCTGTCTGTCTCGGATACCCTCAGCGATACGTCACGCAGCACTTCCTTGAAAAGCCTCTCGCGAAGCTGTCTGGATGTTACGAACTTGCCCTCGCGTCCTGCAAAGGGGGAGTCATTCACGGAGAATGTCATCTCCACCGTGGGCTCGCTTATCTTTACGAAGGGGAGCGGTTCATATGTGTCTGTTGCACAGAGCGTGTCGCCGATGGTGATGTTCTCTATGCCCGATACCCATACGATATCGCCGACGGTTGCGGTCTCAACATTTGCCTTGCCAAGACCCTCTATCTGGCTTATGGTGACGATCTTGCTGTTGTAGGGCTTGTGAAGCTCGTGGTAGTCGCCTACGGTCACCTGCTGATTTACCTTTATGGAGCCGCGCTCTATCCTGCCTATGCCCGTTCTGCCCACATAGTCGTTGTAGTCGATGGAGGATATGAGCATCTGCAGAGGGCCGTTCTCATCGCCCTGGGGAGCGGGGATATAGTCGAGTATTGTGTCGAAAAGGGGCTTGAGATCCTTGCCCGGCTCATACTGGCTGATAGAGCAGGTGCCTGCGCGTCCGGAGCAGAAGAGCACGGGGCTTTCAAGCTGCTCGTCGTTTGCATCGAGATCAAGGAGAAGTTCGAGCACCTCATCGCCTATCTCGTCAAGTCTCGCATCGGGACGGTCTATCTTGTTCACCACGATAACTATGCGGTGACCCAGCTCAAGTGCCTTAGAGAGCACGAATCTTGTCTGGGGCATGGGGCCCTCTGCCGCATCTACCAGGAGCAGAACACCGTCTACCATCTTGAGCACGCGCTCCACCTCGCCGCCGAAATCGGCATGGCCCGGGGTGTCGATTATGTTTATCTTTACGCCGTTGTACATAACGGAAGTATTCTTTGCAAGTATGGTGATACCTCTCTCGCGCTCAATGTCGTTGGAGTCCATCACGCGCTCCTCAACAGCCTGATTTTCTCTGAATGCACCGCCCTGCTTGAGCATCTCATCCACAAGTGTGGTCTTGCCATGGTCAACGTGAGCGATTATCGCAATGTTCCTGAGGTCATTCCTTATCATATATACACTCTCTTTTCCTATCTTTGTCATTCATGTGATATCCAAAGTCAACAACTCTGTATTATAGCACAATACAGCCGTTTATGCAAGGTCTTGACGGAAAGTTTTGTTACTCATACAGAATAAGAGCGTCCGGAGCCGCATATATTGTGCAAATTTTGAGCGCATGCCGGCAGTATCAGCGTATTTGACGCTGATCGGGACTTAAATGTGTCAGATACATGAGCGAATGCGGAAAATTGCGGTACATGATTGATTTTTGTTTTGATTCGTGGTATACTGTGAAAAGAGAATATATCCAAAGGAGATGGATAATATGCCAAAGAAGATACTGATAGTCGATGATGAGAAGAACATCCGCAACGTTATCGGCGAGTATGCGCGTTTCGAGGGCTACGAGACCGCCGAGGCCGAGGACGGTATGCAGGCGGTGGATATGTGCCGCACGCAGGATTTCGACCTTATCATCATGGATATCATGATGCCGAGACTTGACGGATATTCCGCAGTCCGCGAGATAAACAAGATAAAGAAGATACCCGTTATCATGCTCTCTGCAAGGGGCGAGGAGTACGACAAGCTCTTCGGCTTCGAGCTGGGCGTTGACGACTATGTCACCAAGCCCTTTTCCCCCAAGGAGCTGCTTGCGCGTATGCGTGCCGTGATCAAGCGCACATCGGCAGAGACCGTGTCCGAGCAGCGCGAGACCGTCAGCTTCGAGGGGCTTGAGATAGATATGACGGGCAGGGAAGTGCGTGTGGACGGAGAGACCGCACAGCTCACCCCCAAGGAGTACGACCTGCTGTTCTATATGGTGCGCAACAAGGGCATCGCCCTTTCGAGGGAGAAGCTCCTCGAAGAGGTGTGGGGCTATGACTTCTACGGCGACGACCGCACGGTCGATACCCATATCAAGATGCTGCGCAACTCCATCGGTGAGTACCGCAAGTTCATCGTTACCCTGAGAGGAATGGGGTATAAGTTCGATGCAGGAAGATAAGCCGCGCACAGGGCTGCGCCGTGCGATGCACAGTGTCCGTTTCACTGTGTGGATATACTTTGCCATATTCATCGTGAGCATAGTGATACTCATGTGGATCACCTTCATCGCCACCCTTGAGAGCAATTACCGCAAGCGCCGCAATGAGGATATCGACACCGTTTCAGAATATATCGTGTCGCAGATTTCGGCGGGCAGTCTCACGGGCAAGAGGCTCTATGACCTCGCATACAGCTATGATATGTGCCTGATACTGCAGGACAGATACGGCCTTACTCTCTATTCCTACGATGTGTCCCCCGAGCACTGCCTCATACACGGCGCATCCGCAGCCGAGCTTGCCGAGTACCGCAGGCTCGCAGATGAGAACGGCATATACCGCAAGGAGAATTTAGGCACCGACCTTATCACCGATAATATGCTGTATGTCCGTTCCATAAAGCAGGGCAGCACCATAGGCTATCTCATGATAAATACGTCTATGGAGCCGCTTGAATCCACCGTCGGGATGATACGCGCACAGCTGATGCAGATAACCATAGCCATGCTGATACTCGGCTTCGGAATATCCATATTCCTGTCGCAGCTCATATCCACGCCGATACAGCGCATCACCCTCTCCGCCAGGAAGCTCGGACAGGGCGATCATAACGTGGTGTTCAACGGCAAGGGCTACAACGAGACCGAGCAGCTCGCACAGACGCTGAACTTCGCCTCCGAGGAGATAACCAAGATAGACACCATGCGCCGTGACCTCATGGCGAATATATCCCACGACCTGCGCACGCCCCTTACGATGGTCAAGGCGTATGCCGAGATGATACGCGACCTTTCGGGCGATGACCCCGTCAAGCGTGACGAGCATCTGGGCATAATCATAGAGGAGAGCGACAGGCTCGCTGCCCTTGTGAATGATATCCTCGACCTTACCAAGCTTGAGAACGGCGCAGAGGGGCTTTCCCTCGAGGAGTTCGACTTTTCCGAGAGGATACGCTCCATCATGTCGAGGTATACCATACTTGCCGAGCGTGACGGCTATCATTTCTATGTAAGCGTCCCCGAGCACACCATAATAAAGGCAGACCCCATAAAGTTCGATCAGGTCATATACAACCTCATCAACAACGCCGTGAACTATTCCGGCGAGGGCAAGGAGATATACGTCACCGCCGTAAAGCAGGAACAGGGCACCGAGATTGCCATAACCGACACGGGTCCCGGCATATCCAAGGAGCTTTTGCCGCTTATCTTCGACCGCTACTACCGCGCCGAGAAATCCAAGCGTGAGGTCATCGGCACGGGTCTGGGACTTTCCATAGTCAAGCAGATACTTATCATGCACGGATATGAGTTCGGTGTGCGCTCCGAGGAGGGCACCGGCAGCACATTCTGGTTCAGGGTAAAAGAAGGCTGAGCCTGCACCGGGCAAAGCCCGATGTTACCCGCCGGGCAAAGTCCGGTGTTGCCCGATATGCATTTGAACTAAACCTGTTGCATTATCCTCGGAGCATAGGATAGTGATGTACTTAAACTGCACGGTGAACAACAAGTTACGCACTCATCAAGGAGCACGCCATGAAGATAGAGCACACCGCTTTGTATGTAAACGACCTTGAAGCCGCGAGGGATGCCTTTGTGATGCTCGGCGGCAGCTGCTACGCCAACCACCTGATCTGCGTGTTGGATTATAATTTGCCGTAATCCATTTGCATCCAATTTCCTGACCAAATCCTTTTCTTTTTTTGAAAGTTCAAAGCGGTCATATATCATATTTTGGATCAGAGTAACATCCTTCTGATCTTTATGCTGTTCGGCTGCCCATTCTAAAATATTATCAAGTGAAACATAAAAGCCATTATCCTTTGGACACATGCTATTTTTCGACTTTTCTTCTTCTAATGCTCTTTTTAGATTCTCTATCTCCTGATTATACTTATTAACGAAATCTTCTTTTGCTCTTCTAAGAAGATTAAGTTCTTCCTGAAAATTCTGAATCTGACCTTTCAATTGTTTGTTTTCGTAGCCAAGTTGAGTAGTCATACTCTTATATAAGTCTTCAGTAGGGGGGAGAACTTTGGCAGGTTCTGGCAGCTTTACAGATTCCAGCTGCCCAGTTAGTAACTCATTTTTTAAGGATGTCAGATAT
>JAFPPJ010000012.1 GCA_017410745.1 Oscillospiraceae bacterium | reverse complement strand
TATTTATTTAATAACAAGGACCCCCTTACAAAAAATCTTGCACATTTTCTACAAAAAAATTGATTGACAAGAATATTAAAATGTGTTATAATACTTATGATGCGTAATGAGGGGGATTCCTCATTTTTTACCTTTATTTTAGTTTAGAGTTGGGAATGGTGATCGAACAATGGAGCTTGTGGAGTTTAAGTCGCTGCTGATAGAAGCACTGCATGATGAAGAAACAAAGGCAGAGATACTTAAAGCACTCAGCGAAGACAGCGTTGCTGAACAGCTGAAGGCATATGAAGATAAGATCAGATCTCTTGAAGATGATCTGTCGAGGATCTCCGCTGAAGCTAAGGAAGACTACGATAAGCTTCTCGATGAAAGAAACGAGCTCGAGGAGAAAGCCGCTGCTTCCATTGAGGATAAGGTCAGGATCATCGGAGAAAAGGACAAGCTGCTTGAAGAGAAGGAGCAGCTGCTGTCGGAGAAGTCCGGCCGCATAGAGGAGCTCGAAGCAAGGCTGCGCAGCGCAGAGGAATCCGGCGCAGAGAGCGAGAAGGCATCCGAGGAGAAGTTCGCTGCCATATCTGCAGAGAACGACAAGATAAAGTCCGAGCTTAGCGAGGAGATCGAAAAGCTGAAGGCAGAACTCAAGGCAAAGGAAGAGGAAGCCGAAGAGAAGGACAAGAAGATATCCGAGCTGTCCGCATCCGAAAATTCCCTCAAGGCTCAGATAGATACGCTCAACTCCTCCGCAGAGGATATGAAGAAGCAGCTCGATTCTTCCGATTCCGAGAAGAATTCCGAGATCGGCAGGCTCAACGAGCGCATCAATTCCATTACTGCAGAGCTTGAAGATGCAAAGGCAGAGATAGCTAAGTGCAACGATGCCGCAGATGCAATGGACAAGAAATACGAGAAGTCCGAGAGCGACCGTGAAGAGCTTGAAAAGAAGCTTGAGGAAGCTCAGAAGTCTATAGATGATATCAAGGCAGAGAAGGAAAAGGCTCTTGAAGATGCAAAGGCAGACACAGAGCGCTTCGTAGCCGAGGCAAAGGCTGAGAAGGACAAGGAGATCGACGAGCTGAAGGCTGAGATCGAGAAGACTGCTTCCGAAAAGGATAAGGCTCTTGAAGAAGCAAAGGTTGAGTCCGACAAGAAGATAGAAGAAGCCGAGAAGGCTCTTGAAGATGCTAAGGCAGAAGCTGAGAAGAAGCTCGAGGAAGCTAAGGAAGAATCCGAAAAGGCTCTCGAGGAGGCAAAGGCTGAGACAGAAAAGGCTGTATCCGAGAAGGAACAGGCTGTCGAGGATGCCAAGAAGGAATCCGGTGAAAAGCTCAGTGAGCTTGAAAAGACTGTTTCCGAGCTTGAAAGTAAGCTGTCCGATATGACAGCAGAAGCAGAGAAGTTCAGGACCGAGTCCAAGGATAACCTTGACAAGGCAAATGAAGCCAAGGAAGATCTTGAGAAATACAAGGCTGAGGAGACCGCCCGCAATGCAGAGAACACCGCTCAGATCAACGGTCTTGAGAACAAGGTGAAGACTCTCGGCGAGGAGCTCTCGAAGTTCAAGGAGACTGCCGATGCCAACGGCAAGCGTGCAGACGAGCTCTCAGAGCAGCTCAAGAGCGAGAAGGCAGCATCCGAGGAGAAGGACAGCACTATGGAAGAAATGCGCCGTCAGCTCCAGGGTATGCTCGTTCTCCGTGAGAAGATCAATGAGTATGCAGCTACAGCCAACGCATATGCAGAGGCAGTAGAGAACGCCCGCACCACCGTTGCCGAGAAGGAACAGGAGATATCCGATCTTCGCGCTCAGGTAGACCCGCTCTCCGAACAGGTAAATCAGCTTTCCGGCCAGATCTCGCAGTACGAGGAGACCATCGCTACCAAGGATCAGCAGGTGCTTGAGATAGGCAAGTACGCCGAGAGCCTCAAGAACCATGCAGAGGAGCTCTCTCTCAAGGTAAACGATCAGGAGACTGCGATAAACGAGAAGGATCAGCTGATAGAGCAGCTCAATACGGATATAGAGGCATACAACTCCACATTCGGCAACCTTACCTCCGTATTTGAAAAGTACAAGAACCTCACACCTGCCACAAAGGAAGGCCTGCAGGATGTATTCCCGCAGAACCTCACAGTCCGCAGCTTCCTTTCATCGGGCGCACAGTGGGGTCATATACAGGCACTGTGGGATTTCGCACAGCAGAAGATAATAAACGAGGATTTCTCGGATATCACCACCCTCAACTATATCTTCAAATACTTCCTGGATTTCCACAACAGCTCGCATTCCACACCGCTGTATGCGCTGCTTGAGACAAAGCCCGGCGATACATTCGATGAGGAGCAGCACTCCAAGATAATGTCGAGAGAAGAAAGAAAGGCTGCCTTCTTTGCAAAGAAGAAGGACGCTCAGGAAGGCCCCATCAAGGAAGTCGTTCTCATGGGCTACAAGAACCTCAAGAACGGCAAGGTGATCCAGCCTTCACTCGTTAAGGTATGATCTATGGAAGGGAACGGATGCCCGTTCCCTTCTTTTTGAGAAAAGGAGTTCATATGCTTGTGCTTATATGCAGGGAAGCGTGTGAGGACGGTTCCCTTGTCTTCACAATATACGACACCGACAGCAAAAAAGTGACACGGTACACAAATGCCGAGCTGATGCCGCTCGTAGTATCTAAACATATAAACAACGCAAAGCTTGAGAACAGCGTTATAAAGATCACCGACAGCCGCCGCTCCCTGCAGACCATATCCTATGAACAGGGGAAGACCGACAGTGCGTTCTATGTGATCAAGAGCTATGTATCGCCCGTTGGCTCAAATATGTACGCAGTTGTGAGCAACCGCGGAAATATATTTGAATTCTCCGAATCTATGGCAGAAGAATTCTTCAACACTCATTTCCTGGTCAATGCATATTTTGCCAGAAAGGGCATGCATGTTATAAATGTGCCCACATTCTCCTCTGCCCTGCAGAAATCACTTGAGCACATCAACAATCACTGAGGATAGTAAATGGAAAGTATGATAAAACGCACGGTGAAGGGCTGGCTGTGGTGGCTCGCAGGCGAGGTTATATGCTTCCTGTTCACCGCGTGTATGCTGATGCCCATGAAGCGCTCCATGCTGATCATGATGTTCACGGCGGTATCCGCAGTGCTCATAGTGAACGGGCTTTACTTCAACTTTGCGCACAAATGCGCATCTGCCGACCGCAATGCCGTGAAATTCCACAAAGCCCCGCCCGACAGACTTATGGCCGTGAAGATGGCACTGACCGCTCCCCTGCCGCAGTATATCCTATGGATCATGCTCGCACTTTCAAAGGCTCGTGTCATCCGTGACATATTCAATATCTATATCCTGTCGAACATACAGTGCATCGCATGGGTGGATCTTTTCACAAGCGAGCGCACGATAGACCATCTGTCAACAGCAGGACTGTTCGGTCTGCTGCTTCTGGTACTTGCCGCACCTGCCACGATCATCGTGACATATGAGCTGGTATACCGTGACATAGATGTAAAGTCTATACTGATGTACAAAAAATAGATGCCTTTTGAGCGGGCTCAAAAGGCATCTGCTTTCATCTGCCGGAATGGCATCCCATGATCGTCACAAGGGCTATCTTCTTGCCGGTATCGTCGGTAACGGTGACCTCATAGTACACTGTAGTCCTGCCGTCCTTTATGCATACCGCTTCAGCGAACAGCTTCGTTCCCTTGCAGTAGTTGAGGAAGGATATGTTCGAGCTCACGGATACCACATCGGGCTTTTCGATAAATGCATTCGTTGCTACGGCAAAGGCAAAATCCGCAAGGGTAAAGTATACCGCTCCCATTACGCCGCCTACCGCATTCCGGTGCTGATCGCCGAGCTCACATGATATCCTTGAATATTTCTCCCCTGCCTCCTCGATATATGCACCGCACATCGCGGCATATCTGTCGTGTGAGAACATTTCGCGCACTTCTTCTATCGTCTTCATATATACCTCCGTGTCGCTTTAAAGTCTTAATAACTGCGTTTATCAGTATATCACTTCTCACGGATAAAATCAAGTGTTTTATCATATCTCATATCAAAAACCTGAAGGAGACTTTATGAAAAGGCTCACAGCATTTCTTTTCGTCCTGCTTGCAGGATGTGCCTCTCCCGCTCTATCCCCTGCGGACAGCACAGATTCGTACACATCTGAATCAATACCTGTCACGGAATCGGCATCAGAGGCTGACGCCGATGATGATCTCTTTGCATGGGCGCACTATTCCCGCAAATCTTCCGAACTTGACTTTAAATGGAAGGACGAGAAGACAGCCGACAGCTACCGTATATATGATATGAGCAATAATACCACTCTCGGTGAAGTGCAGCAAAACACTTTCACCTGTCCGTTCAACGATATCAGAGATAATATGGTATTCCGCGTGGAAAGGATAAATGGCGGTGAAGCCGACGGACAAGCATATGTCCATATGCACCGCACAGATAAAGGCGGTCTTTCCCTTGACGACAGCGAAAAGAAACGCGACACTGACGGCGACGGGCTGTGCGATATTGATGAGATAGATATCGGTACAGACCGACTGCTTCCCGATACAGACGGTGACGGCCTTCCCGACGGATTTGAATACTACACATTATCCACCGATCCTGTTAAGAAATGCTCGCAGGGCTCGGAGAAAAGTGACGGTGAGACCGACATCGAACAGGACGGGCTCAATAATATAGAAGAATACCTTAACGGAACGAATCCATACAACGGTGACAGCGATGAGGACGGCTTCCCCGATGCATATGAGGTCCACAACGGCATGGATCCGATTACGCCCGATGCTATAGTAATCGACCGTGAAAAGGCGGAGAGCATAGCCGATCTTGACAAGGACGACATCATGATGATGAATTCCGAGTTCTTCCCGGATGATATCAGCGGCGATGACTACATGGGATATATGACCTATGAAATAAGCATGGGCACGAATGACTACGGTTATCTTGAGTCGCTGAGCTCCCGCTACTATGACAAGCCCATAGAAAATGCCCGTGATGCGCTGTATTCACTGTATGCACTGCGCACTCTCACCGGCATACACGATCCTGCAGACGATCTTGTTTTCTCAGGTCCGCTCATAGACAGAAGATTTGACCGTTATTATTTTGACCAGATATACAAGGGAATACTTGTATGCAACCACACAGTATACCTGACTGTATACAAGCACGACGGCAATATAGAACTTGAATCCCTGTTCATACCCACAGAAGTGCTTGACCGTATAGATATCACTCCCACTGTAACGGAAGATGATCTCTTTGATATAGCGCTCAGGAATGCCGCACGCACTCCCGAAAAGATAGTATCCTCCACGCTGTATATATTTGCTGACATGGACGAAGAGCCTTATCTCGGATATATGATATATACCGATAAGAGCGAATACATGCAGATAGACGCACACACGGGTGAAGTGACAAATCAGGGAAACACATACGTTGAATGATAGGAAAGGAATGATCAGACCTGTCCGGATATACATATGAAACACTCAGCACCGACTGCCGGATATACACATCAAAGGAGCACACCTTCGGCACGGATGCGTTCCTGCTTGCGGACTTCGCCAAGGCTCGCCGCAAGGATACGGTCGTCGATCTTGGCACGGGCTGCGGCATAATCGCCGTGCTGATAAAGCTCCGTTACGGCTCTGCTGATGTATGGGGCGTGGATATAATGCCGCAGGCCATAGACCAGTTCGAGCAGACCGTGCGCGATTCATCCCTCGAAAATGTGCATCCCGTACTTGCGGACATAAAGGCGATAGACAGCACGCTCCCGCTGGGACGATGCGATCTTGTCACCTGCAATCCACCTTACAAGGCGGCAGGTGCAGGCATAATAAGTGACACCGATGCGGAGAAGGCTGCTCGCCATGAGACCATGTGCACCATAGATGATATATGCGCCGCATCCGCAAGGCTGCTGCGCTACGGTGGACGGCTGTGCCTCTGC
>JAFPPJ010000171.1 GCA_017410745.1 Oscillospiraceae bacterium | reverse complement strand
GGAGATCACAAGGAAAATCCGCTGGTATTCAACGGTTCAAAGGTGATGGATATATACTCGGAGAACGGCGACTGGCAGGAAAGCACCGCTGACGGGATATATCTTGAAAAGGGCGTAAACACCGTGACGCTGGGCGATGGCTGGAGCTACTTTTCGCTCGACAGTCTCCTGATAGAGAACGGCAGTTCCGTTCCGGACACTATTTACGGCGGAACTTCTCCGACATTATCCAATAAGTATGCCAATATCAAAACTCAGAATATATATCAGTATTTAAGGGCGATATACGGAAAGCGCACTCTTGCAGGGCAGTGTACCGACTACGGCCACAATACCGAGACAGATGCAATATACAAAAAGTTCGGGAAATACCCTGCCGTCCGGACATTTGACTTCATATTCGATTCCATGAGCGTATGCGGCGGACAGCCCAAGGCAGAGGATGTCGATCTTGCGATAGAATGGAGCAAGGAGGGCGGCCTTGTGGCGTTTGACTGGCACTGGCACGCCCCATACGGAAAATCATCCTTCTACACCGACAAAACCGATTTCAGGCTCTCAAACGCTGTTACCGATGAGGACATCGCAATGCTTTCTGCTGAAGAGCTCGAAACGCTCAAGAACGAAGGGCGTATAAGCGAGGAATGTCTGGCGTTAGTCAAGGACATCGACAACATCTCATCACTCATGCAGCGCATGGAAGATGAAAACGTTACTGTCCTGTGGAGACCTCTTCACGAAGCAAGCGGCGGCTGGTTCTGGTGGGGAGCAACGGGAGCAGACGATTACAAATGGCTGTGGAAGCTCATGTACACGAGGATGACAGATCATCACCATCTTGATGATCTCATATGGGTATGGAACGGTCAGGATGCCGGCTGGTATCCGGGAGACGAATACTGTGATATCTGTGCTATAGATATATACAATGAGGCACATGACTATGGTGTTTCTCCGAGCACTTTCACCGAAGTATCGGGATGGGCTTCCAACGGAAAGCTCGTGACGATGAGCGAATGTGCCACTATGCCCGATCCTGAGCTCATGGTCCGCGACAATATCTACTGGCTCTGGTTTGCGGTATGGAACTGGGACTATATCGTCCTTATGGGAACTACACATCTGTCCGAGGCTTACACATCTCTTGATATGATGGAAAAGGTGTATAACAGCGAAGCAGTCATCACCAGGGATGAGCTTCCGGATTTTGACCAATATCCGCAATAAGCGGGTTTGCAGCTGTACGGTCAGGCTGTCATCCCGATATATTCATGACCGTATGTGAGGTTTATATGGAACTGCAAAAAAGGATACAAAGCGCGATAGACATATCCGTGGAGAAGGGCGAAGCCGCAGGCGTAGGCGTGCTCGTGTATAAGGACGGCAGGGAAGTGCTCTTTGCTGCGGGCGGTCATGCCGATATCGAGAACGGCAGGAGAATAGGACGCGATACCATATACCGCATGTACTCCATGTCAAAGCCCGTCACAGGTGCGGCTGCGATAATACTTGCAAGCGAGGGCGCGATAGACCTTGCTGCGGATGTGGCAGACTATCTTCCCGAATTTGCGGTGCAGAACACCCGTGAGAACGGTATGCTCCGCCCCGTGAAGCGCCGCATGACGGTGAAGGATCTGCTCAATATGACATCGGGCGTGGCATATCCCGGCGATGATGATACCGCAGGGATGCATTCGGGTGAAGTATTTGCACAAATAGACAGGCGGCTGTATACCGACTCTCCCGTCACCACAAGGGAGTTCTCCGAAATGATGGGCAGAAATGAGCTGCAGTTCGACCCGGGCAGCCGTTTCAGATACGGCGCAGGTGCAGATATACTCGGCGCACTCATCGAGCGTGTGAGCGGCATGTCGTTCGGCGGCTATCTCAGATCAAGGCTGTTTGACCCGCTGGGCATGGAGGATACGGATTTCTATGTCCCCGCAGACAAGCAGCACAGACTGTCCAAGGTGTACGAATACAGCGACGACGGTCTGCGCGAGAACAAAACCAATCACCTGGGGCTGCGCTATATGCGTGATATACCCGCCGCATTTGAATCGGGCGGCGCAGGCATATGCTCCACCCTTGAGGATTACGCAAAATTCGGCACTATGCTGCTTGCAGACGGCGAGTACAACGGCAGACAGGTAATGTCAAAGGCCGCAGTAAGATTTTTCACACACGGCGGCATAGAAGCGGAGCAGAGGCGTGAGCTGTGGAACGGCTGGGGCTGGACAAAGGGCTACGGCTACGGCAATC
>JAFPPJ010000170.1 GCA_017410745.1 Oscillospiraceae bacterium | reverse complement strand
TCATCGTGGCATTCCTTGCGCTCTCCGTTATCCTCGCAATGAACAAGAACGCATATATCTCCACGCTCATGTCGATATCATGGGGCGCGCTTGCAGGCTCGTTCCTTGCTCCCTTCCTCTGGGGCCTGTACTCCAAGAGGATCACCAAGACCGCTTGCTGGTTCTGCTTTATATGGGGCGTGGGCATAACCATCATCCACACCGTGCTCTTCTCACTGGGATGGTTCCCCGGTGCTGTTGAGGCTGCAAAGTCCCTGGGCTGGAAGCTCAACATCATGTCCCCCCTCAACTGCGGCGCATTCACTATGATATCCACGCTCATCATTTGCCCGCTGCTGAGCCTTGTGACAAACCGCTCGGAAAAGACTACCATCGCTACCGACAACGCATTCAAGGTATTTGACGAGCAGTTCTGATACATCTGATACCCGTTCATGCAATAACAATGCCTCGAAGCAGCCGCTTCGAGGCATTTGTTTCACGGCAGGGAGTGGTATCACCTCTCCCGCAGTACATCCATAATATGATCGTACACTTCGCTGACGTCGGTCTTGCTTTCGGCTGCCTTATCGAACCACTTCTCTGCGTACAGCCGTTCTGCAGCTTTTGCTGCCTGCGGACAATGCTCCATGAACTTATCAAATACATCGCTTTTGTTGCCCTGTTTTATATATCCGAGCTCGAAATAAGCCTGTATGGTGATCTGGAACTCCTCTGCTTCTCCGCCTTCCGGGATACAGCTGACTTTTTTCTGCGAATAATACGGCTCGGTCTGAAGAAGATGCACCATGCCGCAATAGCTGTCCTCTGCCGCATAACGCACTCTCTTGATATTTGTCATAAGTATCGTTCCCATGCACATGGGACACGGCTCCATAGTGGTATACAACGTAAGTGAACGGGTATCATATTTTCTTGTATCCAGCCGTCTAAGGGCGTTGGCTTCTGCATGAGCCATCCTTGTGTTCAAGGTTTGCGGTTCATTATTCCTGTTATGTTCGCGCAATATGATATTCCCATCCTTATCGCATATCACCGCACCGATAGGTATGCAGCCTGCGCAGAATGCTTCCCACGCCTCTCTGAATGCGGCCTGCCAGATACAGGATAGATCATTCCACATATAAAGCCTCCTTCTTGACAAACGTCCATATCCCTATCATGTATTGTATCATACCCTCCCGCATCTGTCAAGCCGGGCGGGTATGTGGTATGTGTCAAGTAAAAGTAGGCAGATAATTAGAAAAAGGTCACAACAAACAAAAAAAGATGAAAAAAATTGTAGAATACTAACAACCGCAAATCTTGGATAAAGCCTTATTAGCCGGAGAAGGGTGAAAGGGATGCGGGCATTCATAACCCTTTGACGAGCAGTTCTGATATCAGCTAAAGTGATCTCACTTATACCAATAAAAGCTTGTCACTTCCTTTCGGAGGTGACAAGCTTTTTTGTCTGGGGCTTAACAGCCCGTTTTCATTATACGGGTATCATGATCATGTCAGCTGTTCAGCCTTCATATCTTGTTGCACCCTTGAAGGGGTCTGAACCGTAAGTGCAGGGTACTATCCAGTCATTGCGCATTATCAGGCCGCCTCCGCCTATAGCAACGGGATTTTCCTCTACATCTTCACCGTCAGCGAAGATAAGTGCGTTGAAGTATTGGTAGCTCAGGCTGTAGTTGCGAGCGCTGCCGAGCATCATACCGGGTCTGTCATTTATTGTCATGAAGGGAACTTCCTGTACCTTCAGCTCGGGGTCGTCTATGTCTATGACCTTGACGTTGCAGAAACGGTAGGTTGCGTTGTCGTAGCCCTTGAATGCCTTCATCTGTCTCAGACCGCTGTCTGTGGTCTCAGTGTATGTGGTATCGAGTATCACATATATGGGCTCTCTGTCGTTATTTTCTTCGTACTTTGCTGCTGTGTTTACGATCACGCCCTGCTGTTCGAGGAACTGCTTGAGGGATGTGCCGGGCTTGTTGGTCTTTACGTACTGTACGAGTGCCTTTATGCTCTGGGTATCGACTATGCTGCTGTTTACGGTCTCATTGAGCTGGTTCTGTACGAACTTCTTAGCTTCTTCGAGGCTGTTTACATTCTCTCTCGGGATTATAACCTTGGTAGTTGCACCTATGAAGAGATTGTCCTTGCCGCTGTTTACGAAGTAGTTGGTATTGTCGTTCTTGCTTACGAAGTCGATATAGCCTGTCATTGCCTTTGCGGTGTTCTCTGCGAGTATATCGAACTTGCCCTTAGAATTGCCCTTGCCTATGAGTGTGATGGAGTTCTTCTTGCATGCCATCCAGTCATCGGAGTACATTGTCGTAAGTCTCATGCAGTCTTCTACTGTGAAATCTGCGACTGCCTTCTCAGCGTCCATTGTCCTGAGGGCTACGAGCATTGCTGCCAGATATTCCTGGGATATCGCATTTGCACATTCACGGGTCTCAGCCTTTGCCTCTGAGCTGAACATTACGCCCTGACGGTTGTAGAGTTCTATGAGCTCGAAGTAGTTGGATGTAAGAGCGGTGTTGGCGCCTGTCATCTTCTTGGTGAGGTTGTCAAGATCGTTCCTGAGCTGCAGCATTCTGGGGTCGCGGTTGAGAACTGCTATAGCGACCAGCTTCTGCTGAGGATTGAGAGTATCGTCGTTCTCGATAACGGTGATCTCGTGGTAGAGACCGTCTATACCGAATACTCTGGAATCTATATCGTTGAGTATGGAGTTGCATTCTGTGAGCTTAGTGGTATTCTGTGTCATTACACTTACCCACTTGGAATCCTTGTCCATCTGGTCCGAAAGCTTGTTGGCCTTCTCTGCAAGAGCGTCTATCTTGTCAGTGGCTGTGGATATCTGTCCGGATATCTCTCCGAGCCTGTTGTCTATCATATCGAGTCTGGTCATTGTCTCGTCGAACTGCTGATCCATCTTATCGCCGAGCTCCTTGATCATTCTTTCCTTCTTGTCTGCGCAGTCATCGCCGTAGTACTTGCCGTTGAGCGCACCCATCATCCACTTGAGGGGCTTGGTGAGGGTATTGCCGAAGGGAAGCTCCTTTGCGATATCATCTATGAGAGCGTTGTCGAGGTCCCATATCTTATCGAATATATTGTCCTGGTCCTTCTTGTCCAGGCCGGATATGTTTGCACCTACTCCGAAGCCTGTGCACATGAAGTTTAAATAATTGCTCTGGTTTATGGTATAGGGGCCTGCGGGAAGCGAAATGTTCTGTACAGCTTCTGCCTGCGCGATATAATCGTCGGATTCCTTCATGAGGTCTTCCCAGAACTTTCTTTCCTTGGCCTCTTCATCCTCTTCCCAGAGAGCGGTGATGGTCATATCGGTCTCGGGCATGAGCTCGGGTATCTCGGTGTCCCAGCCTGTGAATATGAAGCCTTCCTTGACGGGGTCTTCGGGGATGATAACGGGAGTTCCGGGTACGTCTGTGATGCTTTCTATCTCAGAGCCGCCGTCCGTATCGAATGTGATAGTTACAGGGAGTGCGTTCTCATCGGTGGTCTCATCTGTGGTATCAGTTGTTTCTTCCACAGCGGATGTGCCTGTTTCTTCATCATTTATGCTTTCGGTCTCGGGATCTGTTGTCTCTTCGACAGCGGATGTACCGGTAACTTCATCGTTTGTCATGCTTTCGCACTCGGGATCTGTTGTCTCTTCGACTGCGGATGTGCCGGTAACCTCATCGTTTGCCATGCTTTCGCACTCGGGGTCTGTTGTCTCTTCGACTGCGGATGTGCCGGTAACCTCATCGTTAGCCATGCTTTCGCATTCGGGGTCTGTTGTCTCTTCGATATCGGATGTGCCGGTAACTTCATCATCTGCTATGCCTTCGTCCACTGGATATACCATTTCATCTGCGCCTGCATTATCTTCGATCTCAGATATCTGATCATCTGCGGGAGCTTCTTCAGTGACTGTATCCTCTGCATAATTGGGGGCGGATATATCGGAATAAGCGGTATCATCGACCTGCTCAGCACCGACCATGCCTGCTGCGGGGAGAAGTGTAAGAGCTGCGAGTGTTATAGCTATAGACTTCATTGTGAATGACTTTTTCATATATGTACCTTCTTTCAGTATTTACATATAGACCGGAGGGTTGTATTTTCCTTTGTACATTTAACCGAAGAAATAATAGAAAAGGCCAAAGAAAAACCGCATATATAAATATTTTTGCCGGCCGTACCGGCTTGACATTTC
>JAFPPJ010000169.1 GCA_017410745.1 Oscillospiraceae bacterium | reverse complement strand
GAAAAAAGGATAAGAAAAACTGACTTTGCGAAAGTGAAGTGATATAAAACGTGAACGGAACAGGTTACAACACCGAGCTTACGGTCGATGTTGTGGGTCCCCGGAAGATGATAGTCTTTTCTCAGGGCGGCAATGAGATATTTGCCATATCCGAGACGGTGGTTACGGGTTGGCTCGTTATCATCATACTCTTTGTCCTGATAAAATTCCTTACATCTGATCTGAAGGTTAAGCCCACATCAAAGCGGCAGGTGCTGGCGGAGTGGTTCGTAAGCTTCTTCAATGACCTTGTAAAGACCAACATGGGCGAGAATATGATAGGCTTTGCCCCGTATATCGCCACATTGTTCTCCTTTGCACTGATAGGCTCCCTTATGAGCGTTATCGGTTTCAGGAGCATGACAGCCGATATAAACTGTACGGGTACATGGGCATTCATAACATTTACGCTCATCACATACTATAAGGTGAAGACCAACGGGCCGCTGGGCTATGCAAAGAGCTTCCTGGACCCTGTGCCCGTGCTGCTGCCAATAAATCTGCTGAGTGAAGTGGCAACGCCTACGGCTATGGCCCTTCGTATGTTCGGCAACATCTCCAGCGGTATGATAATCACCAGCATAGTGTATGCAGCGCTGACACTGCTCAGTAATGTGGTCTATAATCTGATAGGGCTCAACTTTGTGGCCTTTGATTATTTCAAGGTATTCCAGATAGGTGCCCCTGCGGTGCTGTCGGTGTACTTCGACTTCTTCTCGAGCACCATACAGTCCTATGTTTTCATCATGCTGACTATGGCGTATGTGAGCATAGCGGCTCAGAAAGATTAACGGATAAACTGAAAATTATATAAATGAGGTATAGTTATGGAACAGATGACATACGAGCAGACAATGCTCATAGCAAAAGCTATCGTTCTTGCAGGTCAGGGCATAGGCGCAGGCCTGGCACTCATCGCAGGTATAGGCCCCGGTATCGGTGAAGGCTTTGCTGTCGGCAAGGCGATCGAGACCATCGGCAGACAGCCCGAGGCACGTTCATCAGCAACATCCACGATGTATGTTGGTTGTGCTATCGCAGAGTCCACAGGTATCTACGGCCTTTTCGTAGGTATCGTTCTTCTGTTTGTAAACCCCTTCCTCAAGCATCTCGGCTGATCACAGCGTAAAAGACATACAGGGTAAAGGATATGGATGTAACATTTCAGTTTTTCAGCATAGAGCCTACCACCATAATAGGTGTGCTGATAAACACATTTATACTTCTTCTGCTTTTCAAGAAGTTCCTGTTTGAGCCTGTGAACAAGATCGTCGAGCAGCGCAAGGGCGAGGTCGCAAAGACCTACGAGGATGCGGACAAGACTCTTGAAAGTGCGCATGCGCTGCAGGAGGAGTACACAGAAAAGCTCTCTATGGCAAAGGAAGAATCCGCAAGGATCATAAAGACCGCCACAGAGCGTGCTCAGACCCGCAGTGACGAGATAGTTGCAGGAGCAAAGACTGAGGCCGAGAACATCATCACCCGTGCAAACAACGAGATCGAGCGCGAGCGTTCGAGAGCTGTCAATGAGGTCAAGGGTGAGATCTCCGATATCGCCGTAGAGCTTGCAGGCAAGATCATCGGCAGAGAGGTCGAGAAAGACGGTACTCAGGAAAAGCTGATAAACGATTTTATTGATAATTTGTGATAGCTTATGCAGCAGTATTCTAAGGTATATGCGCAGGCTCTTTATGAGATAGCGGCAGAGGATGGTCAGGAGCAGCAGCTCCTCGATGAGATCACCGAAGTCGGGCGGCTCATGGATGAAACTCCCGAGCTGCGCGAGGTGATGACATCTCCCGCCTTCTCCAATGAAGAACGCATCGATATAATAAACAGCGTCTTCGGCTCCCAGGCCTGTACTACTATGGTGAATTTCCTGTGCGTCCTCTGTGAGGAGGGCAGGGCAGGATCTGTCGCTGAGATCACCGAGGCGTTCCGCGACCTGTACAATGAGGCACACGGCATCGCTGAGGCTACGGTCACCACAGCCGTTCCCCTTGATGCGGCCGCAAGGGAAAGGCTCAAGGCAAAACTCGAATCAGGCAGCAGCAAAAGGGTCATCATGACCGAAAAGGTCGATCCTTCCATCATAGGCGGCGTTATAGTCCGTATAGGCGATAAGCTGATCGACGGGTCTGTGCGCTCCAAGCTGAGCCGTGCAAACACGGACATCGGCAGTTAATCACTCCTCTGGATACGGAGGTATCAGAATGAATTTGCGTCCTGAAGAAATTACAGGAATAATCAAGAACAGGATCAGGAATTTCAACAGCAAGGCAGAACATTCCGAGGTCGGAACAGTCGTTACCATAGGTGACGGTATCTCCAGGATATACGGTCTGGATAACTGTATGTCGGGTGAGCTGCTCAAATTCGACAACGGCGTTTATGCAATGGCGATGAACCTTGAAGAGAACTTCGTTGCCGCTGTTATGCTGGGTGATGATTCCGAGATCCGCGAAGGCGATACCGTTCGCTCTACGGGCAGCGTTGTTTCCGTTCCCGTTGGCGAAGAAGTGCTGGGCCGTGTTGTAAATGCACTGGGTCAGCCCATAGACGGCAAGGGCGAGATATACGCTTCCGAGCGCAGCCCCATCGAACGCCCCGCATACGGCATCATTGCGAGAAAATCAGTTTCCAGACCCCTGCAGACAGGTATCAAGGCTATCGACAGCATGGTGCCCATCGGAAGGGGACAGCGTGAGCTCATCATCGGTGACAGGCAGACAGGTAAGACTGCCATAGCTCTCGATACCATCATCAACCAGCATGACAAGAATGTGCTGTGCGTGTATGTGGCTATCGGTCAGAAGAGCTCCACAGTCGCAAATGTGGTGGAGACGCTCAGGCAGAATGACGCTCTGCACTATACGGTAGTAGTTGCCGCAAGTGCATCCGAGCTTGCTCCTCTCCAGTACATTGCGCCCTATACAGGCGTTTCCATAGCCGAATACTTCCTCAGACAGGGAAAAGACGTGCTCTGTGTATATGACGATCTGTCCAAGCATGCTGTGGCTTACAGAACACTTTCTCTGCTCCTCAAGCGCCCGCCCGGACGTGAGGCATACCCCGGAGATGTATTCTATCTCCATTCAAGGCTCCTTGAGCGTGCATGCTGTCTTTCCGAGGATTACGGCGGAGGCTCCATCACTGCACTGCCTGTCATCGAGACACAGGCGGGTGACGTATCCGCATATATACCCACCAATGTCATATCCATCACCGACGGTCAGGTATTCCTTGAAACAGACCTGTTCAATGCAGGTATCCGTCCTGCGGTGAACCCCGGTATCTCGGTTTCGAGAGTCGGCGGTGCTGCACAGATAAAAGCCATGAAGAAGGTGGCAGGTTCACTGAAGCTCACATATTCACAGTACAGAGAGCTCCAGTCCTTCTCCCAGTTCGGCTCCGACCTTGATAAGGACACCAAGGACAGGCTCGCACTCGGTGAGCGTGTTGTGGAAGTGCTCAAACAGAACCGCAACAGCCCTGTCGATGTAGCGGATCAGGTCATGATAATCTATGCGGTGAACCACGGATTCCTTGATGAGGTAGAGCTTGCAAAGGTTAGCGAATACGAGTCTGAACTGCGCAGCTACGCATCGGACAACAAGCCTGAGATATCCGAAAAGATACATTCCACAGGCGCCCTCGATGAGGAGACGGAAAACAGTCTGAAAGAACTGCTTGAGGAATTCACAAAGAGATTTCTCAATAAATAAAGGATAATATATGGCTTCCGGCAATATGAAAGTGATCCGGCGATGGATAAAGAGCGTCGAATCCACTATGCAGATAACAAAGGCGATGCAGCTCGTTGCTTCGTCAAAGCTCAGGAAAGCAAAGGAAAGAGCGGATAATGCACGCCCCTATTTCAACGCACTCTATGAGACCATGTGTGAGATACAGGCGGAAAATCCGGATTTCTTCTCCCCCTTCAAAAAGGCGAATGAGAACGGCCGTGTCCTGTTGATAGTCATCGCAGGTGACAGAGGCCTTGCAGGCGGTTTCAACTCGAGCATATTCAAGCTGGTGGATGCCCGCATACAGGAACTGGGCGGTATCGACAATGTGGAGATACTTGCCATAGGCAGAAAGGCCTGCGAGTACTATATAAAGCGCAGGTACACTATGTTTGCTGCCTATTCCCAGATAGCGGAGACCGTGAAGATACATGATACCGCGGAGATAGCGGATGATGTGGTCTTTGCCTACACCCACGGAAGGATAAAGCAGGCAGAGCTTTTCTACACCAACTATGTATCGCCCATCACGCAGACCGCGGCATCACTGGCGATACTCCCCGTGGATATCCCCCATGCCCCCTCAGGCCTGAAGGAGATACCCGTATATGAGCCCTCGGCTGCGTTTGTATTCGACCACATCGTGCCCAGGTTCATAAGCGGCATGATATACGGTGCGATAATCGACTCCTTCGCCTCGGAGCAGGCTTCAAGGCGAAATGCCATGGAAAACGCTTCGGACAATGCACAGATCATGATAGATGATCTTTCCCTTTCCTACAACCGCGCAAGACAGGCGGCTATCACTCAGGAGATCACCGAGATAGTCGGCGGCGCAAACAGCGTATAAAAAGCATCAAACCTATTTTCCCCGCCATATCAGCGGGGAAAACAAAGATAAGGAACAGATACGATGGAAAACTACGGACAGGTAGTCCAGATAATCGGCGCAGTGGTAGATATCCGCTTTGATAAGGAAAATCTGCCCAAGCTGCTCAATGCGATAGAGATAGACCTCAACGGCAACAGGCTTGTCTGCGAGGTGGAACAGCACATCGGTGACGATGTGGTGCGCTGTGTTGCCATGTCCTCCACGGACGGACTGCGCAGAGGCACTCCCGCTAAGGATACAGGCTCTCCCATAACCGTTCCCGTTGGCAGGGAGACTCTCGGAAGGATATTCAACCTTCTCGGCGAGCCCGTTGACAACGGCCCTGCTCCTGCAGCAGAGGAACGCTGGCCCATCCACAGAAAAGCTCCCTCCTATGAGGAACAGACAGTATCCAACGAGATACTTGAAACAGGCATCAAGGTAATAGACCTTATCTGCCCCTACCTCAAGGGCGGAAAGATCGGTCTTTTCGGCGGCGCGGGCGTCGGAAAGACGGTGCTCATACAGGAGCTCATCAACAACGTTGCGAACCAGCACGGCGGCATATCCGTATTT
>JAFPPJ010000168.1 GCA_017410745.1 Oscillospiraceae bacterium | reverse complement strand
GCAGTACAGATCACACTGGACAAGTTCGATTATGATACTCAGACCAAGAAGTACACGCTCACATTCACAGGCGTAGAGACCGGAACATATAAGGTAACGGAGACCAACAGTGATGTAGCGAACTACAAGGCAGAAAGCATCATAATGAACGGCACGGACGTTACAAAGGCAGCAGAGCAGAGCGCAACAACGACAGTAACGACCGCAGCACCCGGTAAGGTAGAGATCAAGGACAGCTACGGCGACAAGCCCGAGACCGGAAACCTTATCATCACAAAGACATTCGGCGGTGACTATGTTTCACCCGAGGAAGCTGAGGGCGCACTTACCTTCACGGTACAGAACGAGAATGGCGAGTATCTCGACGAAAACGGCGTTGCCGGAACAGACGAGTACAAGATCACGCTTGACAAGTTCGAAGAGCCCAAGACAGACGGCGACTATGCAGGCAAATATGTGCTCAGATTCGACAATATCCCCGTAGGCACATACACTGTAACAGAGGTCGACACAGAGGTTCCCGGATACACCTTCGTAAGTGAGAAGTCCACTACAGACGGCAGCGCGATAGTTGCAGCCAATGTTGCAGGCGCACTCGTCAACATCACGGACTATTACGAGAATGACATTGTTTCCAACACTACCACAGTGGATATCTCCAAGCAGAACATCCTCGGCAAGGAACTGCAGGGCGCAAAGCTCACCATAACCGGCAAGGATGCAGATGACAAGGATATCAAGATCACTGTTTCACAGCTTGGCGATGATGCTGAGATAACAGCAGAGACGACCGAGACACAGCTGGTATTCATATCCGGCACAACTCCTACCACTGTAGAACTTCCCGACGGCACATACACTATGAAGGAAGATGCAACGGTAACACCTCAGGGCTATTCCGTATCCACCGAGATCACCTTCACGATAGAGAACGGTGAAGTAACTGTTGACGGCGTAAAGGCCGAGACAAAGAACGGTACGCCTATAATCCCGATGGTAGATGATGCGAATACTACGCTCACCATAATCCATCGCAGCGAGACTGAGGAAGGCGATGAGCTTCCTACCGATGACATCACATTCGTTATCAAGACTGAGAACGAAGACGGCGATACCGTATACATCGTTCCCGACAGAAACCCCGACGGTACTGTAAAGACTGACGGTGACGGCAATACTATCGGCAAGGTCATAGAAGATGACGACGGCGACGACACAACGATACCCGATGATGCAAAGATCCCCGTTAAGGACTTCCCCGATACCGACAACAGCGGCAATCCGCAGATCAGTATCAAGGTCCCCGAAGGCGATTACAAGCTCATCAAGACCGATTCCACGATACCCGATTACGATCATGAGGACAACAAGGGCGGCGATGAGAACTCCACAAGCTTTGATGATTCGACCGAAAACTTCGATTCCAAGACCATTGAAGTTACTATCAGCCCCGATGTTCCCAACAGGACGATCCGCGACATAGGCATATACAAGCTTACAAGCGATGAGACCGGTACACTCGTGATCACCAAGACGATAGACGCTGCAAACATCACCAAGGAAGAGTATGAAGGCGCACTCACATTCACAGTAAAGACTGGCAATGACAAGTATCTCGATGCCCAGGGCAATATCTGTGATGACGAGCAGATCCTTACACTCAAGGACTTCGATTATGACGATGCAGCTGATATCTACACACTCACATTCAATGATGTTGCTGCAGGCATTTACATCGTGAGCGAGACTAACACCGAGATCGAAGGCTATGACCTGACAAGCGTTGTTATGAACGGCAATGATGTAACTGATGATCCGAGCCTCATAGTTAACGTAACAGCAGGCGAGGAACTGAAGACCGAGATCACTGACAGCTATGATGAGACCAATCCTTCCAGACCTGTTGACAGCGGACTCAGAGTATCCTTCAGGAAGGTAGAACTTCCTGCATTCGATGAAGATGGTTCGCTCATAGGCGTTGAGGGCTCCAAGTACGGTATATTCGATGCATCCGAGTCTGACAAGGACAAGGCAATAGACGAATGGGTACTCGGCAATCCCTTCGCTACTCAGGTGACCGACGCTGACGGCAATATCACATTCTACGTTCCCGCACCCGGCTACTACTTCCTCCAGGAGCTCGTTGCTCCCGATGGATATGCACTTTCTCCCACACCTGTACTTATCCGCGTTATAGGCGACAATGACTATGAGATCGTAAACGGCGGTGAGGACAGAGGCGCTATCGCACAGGAGATCACAGTTGACAATCCCGACGGCACGACTTCCAAGATGGTTATCTGGAGAGAGGATACACTTGGCAGCGGAATAAACGATCAGCCCGATACTCCTTCCAAGACTCCCGGCAACGCAGAGGGTCAGATATACTTCCCGGGCAGAGTTCCCTATATCGTGACCGACCCTGTTGCTCCCAATCTTGTAAAGCCTATCTACGGCACTTCTGAGACAACGACCGAAGATACCGAGCTTGTTGAGCCTCAGACAGAAGATGTTGGAGCAGGTGAAGGTGTTGCGGAAAGAGGTTCGTACGGCGACACAAATAGAAATACCGTAGTGATGGTACTTATCATGTGCCTCGCACTGGTTCTCACATCGGTGTTCGGTGCTCAGTATATCATTCGTAAGAACAAGACAGAATAAAACATGACATATTCAAGGCTGTGCAGTCCGAAAGGACTGCACAGTTTTTTGCAGGCTGAGCCTGCACGCACATTTGGTAATGATGTGTTTGTACAGATATGGAATATTGTCGCATCTGTTTTATTTATATGAAATAATGAAATAAGAAGGCTGATACTGTATTCACGAATAGTTTTATTTGTACAGTCATAGAAATTCAATGTATCTCTTGCATTTATACAAATTATATGTTATAATTAATATTATGTTGTTTATTGGTATTTCGGGCACGGTGTGTCTGATCCTTACAGGAAAGGAGCGTTCATATGGCATCGCACTACAGTTTTTCAAGGGTCACGCCTCAGATAGAGAGCCTCGCGCGCAAATGCAGCGAAAATGGTTCTATAGACCCGTCTCTCTACGGTAAATACGAAGTCAAACGGGGACTAAGGGATATAAACGGAAAAGGCGTGCTTGCAGGTCTGACAGAAATATCCGAGATAGTATCATATGTCATTGAGGACAACGAAATGATACCCTGCGAGGGAAAGCTGTTCTACAGAGGATATAATATAAATGATCTTGTGGCGGGAATGGATCGCGACAACAGATTCGGATTTGAAGAGATAACTTATCTCCTGCTTTTCGGCGAACTGCCCGATAAGACGGAGCTTGACAAGTTCACAGCGCTCCTTGCCGACTACAGAAGGCTGCCCTCTGCGTTCGTGCGTGATATTATGATGAAGTCTCCGAGCAATGATATTATGAACAATATAGCAAGAGGCGTACTCACGCTGTTTTCGTATGACGATCATCCGAATGATACATCGATACCGAATGTACTGAGACAGTCGCTCGAGCTCATATCGCTCATGCCGCTGCTGTCGGTGTACGGCTATCAGGCTAAGAAGTATTACAAGGATGATGACAGCCTTATCATACACAAGCCTGTGACAGAGTATTCTACAGCGGAGAACATCCTTCATATACTTCGCCCTGATTCCAAGTTCACCGAGCTTGAGGCACGGGTGCTCGATATGGCACTGGTACTTCATGCGGAACACGGCGGAGGAAACAACTCCACATTCACCACCCATGTGGTCACATCCTCGGGTACAGATACATATTCTGCGATAGCAGCAGCGCTCGGCTCGCTCAAGGGACCCAAGCACGGCGGTGCTAATGTCAAGGTATCCGAGATGTTTGAGGATATCAAGAAGAACGTGAAAGACTGGGCGGATGAGGATGAGGTATCGGCATATCTGCTCAGACTTCTTCGCAAGGATGCATTTGACAGGTCGGGACTCATATACGGTATGGGTCATGCAGTATACTCGATATCCGACCCGAGAGCGAACATACTTCACTCGTTCGTGGACAAGCTTGCAGCTGAAAAGCACATGGAGCAGGAGCTTGAACTTTATCATCTGGTGGAGAAGCTGGCACCCAAGGTCATATCCGCAGAGAGACATATATACAAGGGCGTATCGGCAAATGTGGACTTTTACAGCGGATTTGTCTACAGTATGCTCGACCTTCCCACAGAGCTTTACACGCCGCTGTTCGCTATCGCGCGCATAGCAGGATGGTCGGCGCACAGGATAGAGGAGCTTACGAATGCGGGCAAGATCATCCGTCCTGCATACAAGAGCGTAGCACATCATAAGGAGTATACAGCACTGTCGGACAGATAAGGCTGCATATCCGTGACAAGAAATATTCGGAGGATATGGTTATGGCTAAAAATCTAAGACGTTCGGGTGAAGACTATCTCGAAGCCATACTTGTAGTACAGAACAGGAACGGTGAAGTACGCTCCATCGACGTTGCAAGGGAGATGCAGGTGTCAAAGCCCAGCGTCAGCCGTGCAATGGGGCTGCTCAAGGAAGGCGGGTTCATCCTGATAGACGATTCGGGATACATTACCTTTACGGAAGCAGGCCGTATAATAGCGGAAAGCATATATGAAAAGCACATCGTCCTGTCGGACTGGCTGATAAATCTCGGCGTTGACAAGGATACTGCGCTTGATGATGCGTGCCGCATGGAGCATGACATAAGTGTGGAATCCTTCAACAAGCTGAAAAATCACATACAGAAATGCATGGAGTGCGAAAGCAAGGAATGCCTCAGCGGTTCATGAGATACAGGGCAGCACATGCAGCGTTGACACGCTGTATGTGCTGCCCTGCGGCCTTATGGTGTAGGATCGTATCTGCTGTATATATCCGTATTATAGATTAGCAGGCTGAGTCTGCACCCGCCTTTGACCTTGCCTTATGTGTAATGATGATAGAATTTTGGCGTACCGCTTGAATTTGTAGGTATTGTATGTTATAATATATATGTTAAATCTATAATAGGCAAGAGGAAACAGATATGATATACAATAACATACTCGATGCGATAGGACACACACCTATGATACGCCTTAACCGTATGCACAAGCCCGGAAGTGCGGAGATACTTGTCAAGTTCGAAGGGCTCAACGTCGGCGGCTCGATCAAGACAAGGACGGCATACAACATGATACGCTGTGCCGAGAAGAGCGGACTTATAGGTCCCGATACTGTCATTGTAGAGCCTACGAGCGGCAATCAGGGGATAGGTCTTGCGCTTGTGGGTGCGGTCAAAGGATATCGCACTGTAATAATCATGCCCGATTCCGTCAGCGAGGAGAGACGCAAGCTGGTGCGGCACTATGGCGCAGAGGTGATACTCGTGCATGATGATGGTGATATAGGCGAATGCATCAGAAAGTGCGTGGAGATCGCTCTTGATATGCAGGCAAAGGATCCGAGGGTGTTCGTACCGCAGCAGTTCGAGAATATAAACAATACCTATGCGCATAAATACTATACTGCACTTGAGATACTTGAACAGACCGCAGGCCCTATACACGGATTCTGCTCGGGCATAGGCACGGGCGGCACTATAACCGGAATAGGCGAGACGCTGAAAAAGCAGTACCCGGATATGGAGATATGGGCAGTTGAGCCCGAGCATGCGGCGATACTTGCAGGAGGCACCATAGGCACTCATCTGCAGATGGGCATAGGCGACGGCATCATTCCTGCGATACTCAACCGCGAGATATACGATCACATACATATAGTCACGGATGAGGAGGCACTTGGCACAGCGAAGCGCCTTGCGGATATGGAGGGCATAATGTGCGGTATTTCGAGCGGCACGAATGTGGCTGCAGCTCTCAAGCTTGCAGAAAAGCTCGGTGAGGGAAAGACGGTGGTCACGATACTTCCCGATACCGCAGAAAGGTATTTTTCCACTCCGCTGTTTGACGAATCCGACGAGTAAAGGAGTTAATATGAAGCTGATACATCTTGCAGATCTTCACATCGGCAAAAGGCTCAAGGAAGTATCTCTCTATGACGATCAGAAGCATATACTCGATCAGATATTGGGAATAATAGATGACGAGAAGCCTGCCGCCGTGATGATCGCAGGCGATGTATATGACAGGACTATGCCTGCAGGTGAGGCAGTGACGATGCTCGATGATTTCCTGTACGACATCATCAGCCGTGATATAGCCGTGTTGATGATAAGCGGCAATCATGACAGCGCGGAGCGCGTGGCATTCGGCAGCAGATTCATGAGCAGGAGCGGTCTGCATATATCGCCGGTGTACAGCGGAGAGATAACGCCCGTGACGATCACGGACGGTGATATATCTGCGGATATATGGCTGCTGCCTTTTATCAGGCCATACAGCGTGAAAAAGGTCTTCACCGAGGAAGAGATAAACGGATACAACGATGCGGCTGCGGCTGCGGTGGATAAAATGGATATCGACCCCGACAGGATAAACATACTTGTGGCGCATCAGAACTGCATCATGCAGACCATAGGCACACTTGATTATGTAGACCCGGCACTTTTCGGGAAATTCGACTATACCGCACTCGGGCATATACATAAGCCGCAGGATCCTGCAAAGAATGTGAGATACTGCGGAAGTCCGCTGCATTACTCCCTGCCGGAAACACCATATGACACATCGGTCACGGTGGTGGAGATAGGCAGCAAGGACGATATCAGCTACAGGCTCGTACCTCTCAGGCCTCTCCATGAGATGCGCGACGTGACGGGAACATTTGAGGAGCTGATAGACTCCGGCACATCCGAGGATTACATATATGTCAAACTGACCGACAAGGAGCCTGTGCCCTATGCGGGGAACAGACTTAGAAATGTATTCCCGAATATGATGGAGCTTCGCTATATTAATGCGGAAGGCGGAGCGGATGAAGGATATGTATCGCTTGATGAGATAGGGAAGAAAACGGACGAGGAGATGTTCTCGGAGTTCTTCAGCAAGGTCAACAAATACGACATACCCGCCGAATATGCCGAGGTGATCGGTGAGATATTCAGGGAGATAAGGGAGGAAGATGTATGAGACCTGTAAGGCTTTATATGAAGGCGTTCGGCTCGTACAGCGAGGAAGAGATAGATTTTGATCTCCTCGGCAGCAGAGGCCTCTATCTTATCACCGGTGACACGGGCGCGGGCAAGACTACGATATTCGATGCGATAACATATGCCCTCTACGGAAAGGGGAGCGGTGAAGAACGCGACGGCAGGATGATGAGATCGAAGTTTGCCGACAAGTTCACTCCTACAAAGGTCGAGCTCGTTTTTGAGTACAGGGGCAAGATGTATACCGTGTCAAGGACATCGGATCATGAGAGACCGCAGAAGGGTCAGCGCGAGGGCACTACCACGCAGAAGGGCGAATCAGTCCTCAGCTATGACGACAATGTATTCAAGAATGCAGAGTGCGACAGGAAGATAGGCGAGATACTCGGCATTGGCTATGAGCAGTTCAGGCAGGTGGCGATGATAGCGCAGGGTGAATTCCTCAGGCTTATATATGCTAATTCCAAGGAACGCGAAAAGATATTCCGCGACCTGTTCAAGACAGATAAATACGATCAGTTCAGCAGAAAGCTGAAGGCAAGATTTGACAGAGCAAAGGAAAATTACGATAAGCAGAATTCAAGGCTCAACGAGCAGATAAACGGAGTAAAGCCCACAGGAGCGGCTGCAGAGAAATGGCAGGGCATAAATTCGGATTCTAAGGAAGATGATATACTGTCGCTGCTCAGAGACATGACAGCCGAAGATGATGCCCTTGTAGGTGAGTATAATACGAAGCTGGGCAATATAAGGACGGCGCTCGATACGGTTAAGGCTGATATCTCAAAGGGCGAAGACCGCAGAAAGAAGCAGGCCGACCGTGACAGGCTCGGGGAAGAATACGAACATATAATACCCGCTCTGCAGAAGCTCAATGAAGAAAAGGAAAAGAAGGCGGCGCTCCTTCCCGAAAGGGACAGGCTGAACAGCGATGCGGCAAAGCTTGAAGCGCAGCTTGTACAGTATAAGGAGCTGGAAAATCAGAAGAATACAAAGAGCAGATGCGAGGCAAAGTACGATGATCTGTCCCACGCGATACTGCAGCTCAAGGGCAATCATGAGCACAGGATAAAAAAGATAGGTGAGCTCAAAGCTGAACGCTCATCTCTTGAAGGTGCAAAGGCAGAGTGCGAAAGGATAACCTATGCGGGGAAGGTACTCGCTGCAAAAATGAAAGCCCTCGAGGACATATCACAAAAGCTCAAAGATATAGATGAGACAAGAGCCGAACTTGTCAAGGCACAGGCGTATGCTCAGAAAGAGATAGAGAAGTCTGCCGCATTTGAAAGGGAGGCATCCGAATGCCGTCAGCGTTTCCTGCTCGAACAGGCAGGCATCATGGCGGAGCAGCTCCGCGACAATGAGCCATGCCCTGTATGCGGCTCGCTCGACCATCCATTGCCGGCAGCTCATTCCATGAATGCGCCGTCGCAGGAAGATGTAAAGAGAGCGGAAAAGGCGGCAAAGAAACAGTCGGATATCGCTTCCGAGGCATCAGCAGAGGCATCATCTGTAAAGGCATCCCTGGAAGAAAAGGAACGCACAGTACAGGATATGTTCAAGAATGCCGAATTAGACGCGGGAGCGGACATAAACGCGGAAATAGCCGCTGTCAATGAAAAATTAAAGGATGCACGCATCAGGTATAAAGAAGCAGAAAAAAAGGCAAAACGTTATGTTGAGCTGAATGAAGTCCTTATACAAAAAGCGGAAGATGAAGCAAATAAAATGCTGAGTGACATCACCGAAGCAGAGAAGGAGCAGACGGCTGTCCGCAGCGCAAAGGAAAATGCAGAAAGCCGTATAGCAGAGATAAGGACTCAGCTGACATATGACAGCGAGAAAGAAGCGAGGAACAATATCGATCTGCTGAAAAGCCGTGCTGATGCGATCGACAAGGATCACTCCGAAGCAGCGGCGAAGCTTCAAAAGGCAAATGAAGATTCAAAGTCGCTTGAAGGGCGCATCAGACTTCTCAATGAACAGCTTGCAGAGGGCAGCGATATAGATATCACCGCAAAGAGAAACGAACAGCAGGAACTTGAAGCCGGTGAGGCGCAGCTTTCGGGCGAAAGAGAGCAGGCAGTGACACGCAGGAGCCGCAACAAGGAAGCACTTGATGCGATAGTGCCGATACTTGCAGACAAGGCAGCCGCTGAAAAGGAATATGGTATGTATTCCGTGCTTTTCAGGACGGTAAGCGGCGGAACGGGTGCGAAGATGACCTTCGAGATGTTCGTGCTGTCCTGGTATTTCAACAAGATACTTGAGTATGCAAACCGCCATCTCAGCGAGATGACAGGCGGCATGTACAGGCTCAGCAGGAGCGAGCAGAGCAAGGGCAACAGCAAGGTCGGCCTTGATATAGATGTTATCGACTGCTACAACAACGAGAAGCGTGAAATAAAGTCCCTGTCGGGCGGCGAATCCTTCCAGGCATCGCTCGCACTGGCCGTGGCAATGTCGGAGGTCGTACAGGACAGGGAAGGCGGCATACGCCTTGATACGATGTTCGTAGACGAGGGCTTCGGCTCGCTTGACGGCGACAAGCTCGACAAGGTGGTCAGCGCGCTCAAGACGCTGGCGGCACACAGGCTCATAGGCATCATATCTCATGTGGACTCGCTGAAAAACGAGATAGATATGAGGATAGATGTCACAAAGGATAACAAGGGCATAAGCAGCGCAAGGGTCATGGTATGACAGGTAAAATGGCAATACCGAACTCATGCGGTCAATATAAAAAAGGAGAGATGGCTATGGAATCAAATGTAAGACCCGAAATGGAAAGGATCACCACGCAGGCACTTGCCGAGAAATTCATCGAGGAGAAGATCGGTGAGCTTCGTGCGCAGATAGGCAGCAAGAAGGTACTGCTCGCACTTTCCGGCGGTGTTGACAGCTCGGTAGTTGCGGCACTGCTCATCAAGGCAGTGGGACAGCAGCTGGTATGCGTGCATGTCAATCACGGACTTCTTCGCAAGGGCGAGCCCGAGCAGGTCATAGAAGTATTCCGCAATCAGATGAATGCCAACCTTGTATATGTGGATGCGGTCGATCGTTTCCTTAACAAGCTCTCCGGCGTGGCAGAACCCGAGAAGAAGCGCAAGATTATAGGCGCTGAGTTCATACGCGTATTTGAGGAGGAGGCCCGCAAGCAGGACGGCATAGAGTTCCTTGCACAGGGCACGATATATCCCGACATACTCGAGAGCGACGGTGTAAAGGCACATCACAATGTGGGCGGACTTCCCGATGATCTCAAGTTCGAGCTGGTAGAGCCGCTGAAGTTCCTCTTCAAGGATGAGGTGCGTGTAGTAGGCAAGGCACTCGGCCTTCCCGACAATATGGTATACCGTCAGCCATTCCCCGGCCCCGGCCTTGGCGTTCGCTGCCTCGGTGCCATCACCCGTGACCGCCTTGAAGCTGTACGCGAGAGCGATGCGATACTCCGCGAGGAATTCGCAAAGAACGGTCTTGAGGGCAAGGTATGGCAGTACTTCACCGCAGTGCCCGATTTCCGCTCCGTTGGCGTGAAGGACGGCAAGCGCACCTTTGCATATCCCGTAATAATCCGCGCCGTGAACACCACCGATGCAATGACCGCTACCGTGGAGAATGTGCCCTTTGATCTTCTGCAGCACATCACCGCACGCATAACCTCCGAGGTAGAGAACGTAAACCGCGTAATGTTCGACCTTACTCCCAAGCCCTGCGCTACAATAGAGTGGGAATAATGCAAACACTTGCTGAAACGGCGTAATACCGTACTTTTCAAGGTGCGGTTGAGCCGAATGGCAACGATTTGGCAACATTTCTCTATCATCGGCAACAGTATAACATTATTTGTATGAATAGATAAGAGCTATCTGAT
>JAFPPJ010000167.1 GCA_017410745.1 Oscillospiraceae bacterium | reverse complement strand
GAGCATAGCAGCCTGCGGCAATTCAGGCTCAAGCGATTCTTCCTCAATGCCCGAGAAGGAGCTCAAGGAAGATCAGCAGCAGATAGTTCAGCGTCTTGCCGACAGCATAACCGAGCCCAGAAAGCTCGATAACACAACTATCAAGTGGTTCTCCCACTGGGATATCAACCCCACAGCAAGTGCAGACAAGGACATCGGTGTTGACCTTGCACTTTTCCAGACAAAGTACAACGGCAAGATCGAGTGGATGCAGACAACATGGGATAACTACTTTGATGACCTTGCAAAGAACGTAATGGCAAACTCATCGCCCGACTTTATCGGCGCTGATGACATGAACGTATTCCCCAAGTGCGCTATCAAGGAAATGATAGAGCCTATCGAGGGTTACATCGACTTCTCAACACCCCTCTGGTCTGATATGAAGACCGCTGCTGACAAGTTCATCTTCGACGGCAAGCACTATGTGGGCGTTGTAAGAGTTGACCCCAGCTATATCTGGATCTACAACAAGAAGGTAATAAACGACATCGGTATGGACGATCCTGCTGAGCTCTGGAAAGAGGGCAAGTGGAACTGGGATACAATGTCTGAGATGTGCATAGACTTCACAAACGCTGAGGAAGACAAGTATGCACTCGACGGCTGGTACTACGAGAATGCACTTCTCGAGTCAACAGGTATGCCGCTCATCGATATGCAGGACGGTAAGATAGTTAACAACATCAAGGCTCCCGAGCTTGCAAAGGCTGAGGACATGATGTATGAGCTTCAGAAGAACGAGGTGGTTTACCCGAAGGATCAGCATGACTGGAAGGTAAGAGGCGACGTATTCGGTACAGGTCTTGCATCGGGTCTGACACTCTTCTATCCTATCGGTTTCTGGGGCATTGAGGACGCACCTTCCGCAACTGAGCCTTACGGCAGCATCGCTGACGGTGAGGTCATGTTCGTTCCCGTTCCCTGCGCAGCTGATTCTGACAAGCAGTATATTCCTTCGAGAATACACGCATTCTGCCTTGCTAAGGGCTGCTCGAACCCCGAGGGCGTTGCAGCTTGGCTCGACTGCACAAGATATGCAGAGATCGACGAGGCAGCTCATCAGATAACTCTTGATCAGCTCGCTGAGGACTATGGCTGGACACAGGAAATGCTCGACATGAGAGACGAGATATACAAGATGGCAGCTGAGGCTCCCGTATTCGAGTTCGCTCAGGGCGTTTCACAGGATATCTCCAACCTGACAGACAACATCATCAAGGGCACAATGAACCCCGCAGCTACCCACACATGGACAGAGCTGGTAGAGGAGAACGAGAAGGCTCTTGACTACTACATCAACAAGGAGCAGGAATCTATCAAAAAGTAAGCTACATTATTAAAATTGCTTTTAGAGACTTCATATAGCTTCCTTCAATTAGCCGGTCACGGCAAAAGCATGGTACCGCACAGTCTACCTTATGGCAGGCTGTGCGGTATCCTTTTAGAGGGAAGAGATCAGATATAAGAGGTAAGAGATTTTTGGGGGAGCGATGCTCCCCCAAAGCCCCTTTTCGAGTCTGTTTAATATCAAAAATGTGTC
Source organism: Oscillospiraceae bacterium (assembly GCA_017410745.1). Lineage (GTDB taxonomy): Bacteria > Bacillota > Clostridia > Oscillospirales > Ruminococcaceae > Huintestinicola. The sequence continues at coordinate 579 of JAFPPJ010000167.1, read as the reverse complement.
ATTTAATATCAAAAATATAAGTGAAATTTTTAAATCAAACGTTTGATATTTCAAAAATGTTATTATGATATGATAAATGCTATTTACAAATTGTTTAAAATGTGATATAATTACATAAAAGCATACTAATATATGGAAAATAAAAAACAGTCATAATGACGGGAAGGGTGAGATGCTTTGAGTATCAATAAAGAGCTGGCTCAGCGTGAGTTTATACAGAGAGAGTACGGCAAGCTACATTCGCCGTATGAGAAGGAGCTTGAATTCTACGGTGCTGTTGCGGCGGGTGATATCGAGCGGGTTAAAGCCCTGTACACGCCCCTTGCGGTCGAGGGCTACGGCAAGCTCAGTGAAGACAAGATAAGAAACATCAAATACCACCTTATCATTACCATTGCGCTCATTGCACGCTTCTGCATTGAGGCTGGTATGCCCACCGAGACTTCATACACGATAAGTGATATTTACATCAACCGCCTTGATGTCAGTGAGACCGAAGATGAGCTTAAGCAGATACATCAGGAGGTCTTTCTTGAATACGCAAAGCGTATGCAGACGGTCACTTCGGGCGAGGCTTAT
>JAFPPJ010000166.1 GCA_017410745.1 Oscillospiraceae bacterium | reverse complement strand
GCATCAGTCCTATGCACATAAGCTGCTCACGGGCAGATACAGCCGTTTTTCAGGGCTTCGCCGTGAGAATGGCATATCGGGCTTCCAGCGCCCGGATGAATCGGAGCATGACCCGTTCATCATGGGGCATTCGAGCAATTCCATATCCGCAGCCTGCGGCATAGCCAAGGCAATGAAGCTCATGGGCGACGACCATCACGCCATAGTTGTGATAGGTGACGGTGCATTCACAGGCGGCCTTGCATACGAGGGGCTCAACAATGCGGGCAAGAATGCGGATAATCTTATAGTCATACTCAATGACAATGAGATGAGCATATCAAAGAATGTGGGCGCATTCGCAAAGTATCTGTCCAATCTGAGAGGCCGCAGGAACTATATCGCCACAAAGCACCGTGTAGAGCGTCTGCTCAATAAGACACCGCTGATAGGCGAGCCTGTGAAGGAGATCATGGTGACATCAAAGGACACCATGAGATGGGCTCTCTACAGGTACGGCGGACTGCATACCTCCACCATGTTCGAGAATATGGGCTTTGTATACTTAGGGCCTGTGGACGGTCATGACCTTGATGCCCTCGGTGAGCATCTTGAGGCGGCCAAGGAGATACGCAAGCCTGTACTTATACATGTGCGCACTAAAAAGGGCAAGGGCTATGCACCTGCGGAGGAAAATCCCGGGGCGTTCCACTGTCTGTCTGCGGGAGAACTCAGAAGTGCGGATGCAGGGAGCATATGCGATGATACCTATTCATCGGTGTTCGGACGTGAGCTTACACGGCTTGCATCATATGACAGCAAGATATGTGCGATAACCGCTGCGATGAAATACGGCACGGGTCTCAACTCCTTTGCGGCAGACCATCCGGAGAGATTTTTCGATGTGGGCATAGCAGAGCAGCACGCTGTCACATTCGCTGCGGGTCTCGCCGCACAGGGAATGCTGCCTGTATTTGCGGTATATTCCAGCTTCCTGCAGCGCTCGTATGACCAGATCATCCACGATGCCGCAATAGCAAATGAGCATATCGTGCTCGGAATTGACCGTGCGGGCTTTGTCGGAGAGGACGGGGAGACACATCAGGGGCTGTTCGATGTGTCGATGCTTTCGGGCATACCCAATGTGACGGTATATTCACCCGCCACCTTTGCGGAGCTGAGAACTGCACTTTCCTCTGCACTCTATGATACCGACGGCATCGCCTGTGTGCGCTATCCCAAGGGGAAGGCGATACATAGCCCCGGTGTCGGCGATGACGGCATACTGTACGAGAAGCACGACAAATGCCGCAGGATAGCCGTATCATACGGCAGGGCAGGCGCAGAGGTATATGCGGCAGTACACGACAACGATATAAAATGCGATATCCTGCGAGTGGTGAAGATACTCCCCATAGAGGACAGGATAGTTGATATATGCAGCAGATACAGCGAGGTGTATATCTTCGAGGAGGGCATGAAGAGCGGCGGCTTCGGTGAACAGCTCGCTGCAAGGCTCGTATCGGCGGGAAAGAGGATAAAGGTGACGGTGACTGCCTGTGACGGGTTTGAGCCGCCTGCATCCATATCACGCCAGCTTGAAAGAAATCACCTTGACAGGAACAGTATAGCGGAGATGCTCGGATGAGGCTCGATGTATATCTTGCGGCAAACGGTGCGAAGAGCCGTGAAGCGGCAAGGACGCTCATAAAGAAGGGACTTGTCAGGGTAAACGGCGAAGTCGTGACCAAGCCCGCATACGATACCGACGGGAGCGGGGTAGAGTTTGACGATGACCTCAGATATGTGAGCAGGGGAGGGCTAAAGCTCGAACGTGCGATAGAGGAGTTCGGCATAGACCTTGCGGGGCTCACCTGTCTTGATATAGGCGCATCCACGGGAGGCTTCACCGACTGTATGCTCCAGCACGGTGCGGGATATGTGTATGCGGTGGATGTGGGTCACGGTCAGCTCGATGCGTCTCTTGCGTCCGATGAGCGCGTGTGCTCGATGGAGGGCACCAATCTGCGCGACCTTACGAGAGATATGTTTGCCCGCCCGATAGATATGATAGGCACGGATGTGTCATTCATATCACTGAGATTCTGCCTGCCTGTGGCGGCACAGCTGCTCGATGCGGGCAAGACCGCCGTTATGC
>JAFPPJ010000165.1 GCA_017410745.1 Oscillospiraceae bacterium | reverse complement strand
GAATGTGAGCATAGATGCTATGAAGATTACGAGTGTTGATGCAATTGACTTCATTGTTCGGGTTAATAATAAATTTTTTTGAAATTGTCTTGGCTGTAGTGAAGGTGTCAGATATGGCACCTTATATGATAAAATTGAGCTCCCTCCTCTACGGGAGAGTGAGAGAGCTCAAAGTTTAATGTATCGTATTCTGCGGAAATCCACAGAAAACATTCAAGTATTACTGGAGACGGAATGTTACAGGGAGTGTGTACTTTACACGTACAGACTGACCATTCTGCTTACCAGGAATCCACTTAGGCATTGCGCTAACCACGCGAACAGCCTCCTTGTCGAGAGATGGGTCAACAGACTTTGCAACTCGGACGTCAGCAAAAGGGCTCCAATAATCACTCAATAATCATTACTGATTATCGCCCGCCGCCTAACAAGATTGCTTCATCTCATGAAAGTGACCGAGCCGCAAATTTCGCCTCCCGCAGACATACATCAACGAAATCGCCGCCGGCCGTGCCGACAAATAAGACCACTTTGACTCATGAAAGTGACCGAGCCGCAAATTTTGCCTCCCGCAGACATACATCAACGAAATCGCCGCCGGCCGTGCCGGCCTTGACAAAATTGTGTTATGGGGGTATAATCATATACATTGATACCATGATTTAGAACAGGAGACAATATGAACAAAAAAATATACAGGAATGTCTATAAACATTTTTCCCGCATCCCGCTGGGCCGTGCATCCGATAAGATCACAGAGGGCTGTCTCGTGCTCGAGGGCGGCGGCTGGAAGGGGCTTTATACCGTCGGCGTGCTCGATACCCTTATGCTCAATGATATAAACCTTTCATCGGTCACGGGCTGCAGCGCAGGAGCGCTCTGCGCCATAGGCTATCTGTCCGGCCAGATAGGCTGGGGCATACGCATCGACCTCACCTGCCGCCACGATACGAACTACTGCGGCCTGGGTGCATATGCCAGAGACGGCGGCATCACTGGCTTTTCCTACCTATTCAACGAGATACTGCAAAAGCGCCCCGTCGATACAAAGCGTCTGAACGATCCCTCCCGCAGACTTGCGGTGTCCGCCACCAATATGCTGACGGGCGAGCTCAACTACTTCGAGAAGGGCAAGTGCAGCCTGTCAAAGGCGATACAGGCATCTGCCACAGTACCCTATGTCTCAAAGCCCGTGCTGATACACGGCGTGCCCTATCTTGACGGCGGCTGCGCAGAGAAGATACCCTATTCATGGGCACAAGAGCACGGCGAGGAGAAGAAGATAGTCGTCGTCACCCGTGAACGCGAGTACCGCAGGAAGCCGGGCGCACCAATGGCACGCACCGTGTACGGCAGATATCCCCGCTTCGTGCACAGCCTTGAAATGGCCAACGAACGCTTCAACGATATGATGGATATGCTCGAGAGCAAGGCGGACAGCGGTGAGATAATACTCATCGCCCCCTCCGAAAAGGTCGCCGTATCCCGCTTTGAGGGCGATATAGACAAGCTGGCAGATCTCTATTTCCTCGGCATGGAGGATGCACGGAAGATGCTGCCGCAGATACGGGAATACCTCGGCATGAACGCCTGAAATGGGGGTACTATGATCACACTTATAGCCACGGGCGGCACCATAAGCTGCACGCCTGCAGAGGGCGGTCTTTCCCCCGCCGCAGACAGCACACAGCTTACGCGTTTCCTTACCGCCGTACAGAGAGACGCAGATGTCCTGCCCCTGATGAATAAGGACAGCACCGATATCACAGCGGATGATATGGCACTCATCGCACGAGCCGCCGCAGATGCATATGAGAACGGCGCGGACGGCATCATCATCACACACGGCACCGATACTATGGCGTATACCGCCGCATACCTCACCTGCGCCCTCGACGGCATACCCATCCCCGTGATACTCACAGGCTCACAGCTCCCGTTCGACGCACCGGACAGCGATGCCCCCGCCAACCTCAGAAATGCATTCGATGCCATCGGCAAGGGCTTCACAGGTGTGCATATCCTGTTCGGCGACAAGGTGCTGTACGGCGACAGGGCGACCAAAGCACACACACGGGATGTATGTGCATTCGTCTCCCCAAAGGAGATATCGGGCACGGTGGGCGAAGATATCATATGCATGTGTCCCCCGCCCACGGAAAAGCCATTCACGCTCCGTGTGCCTGCCCGTACAAAGGTCGGCGCAGTGCGTCTTACTCCCTATACGACCGAGGATGAATTGTATAACGCTGCTCGCCTATGCCCGGACGGCATAGTCATAGAGGGCTTTGGGCTGGGCGGTGTGCCGTCACGCCTCATTGAAGCAGTGTCCCGCATCTCCCGTGAATGTACCGTACTGTTGAACACTCAATGCCTGTTTGACGGGGTGGATGCAGGCGTGTATGCGGTGGGCAGCGCCGCAGTTAAGGCAGGGGCAAAGCCTGTGGATATGACAACAGAAGCAGCTCTCGCCCGCCTTATGTTCCTTATGATATGATACCACATTTCCAATCGGAT
>JAFPPJ010000164.1 GCA_017410745.1 Oscillospiraceae bacterium | reverse complement strand
CAAACGAAGCTCCTCCTGCTGTAATATCCATATTCCTCGGTGATGAACTCAATGCAGTAGTTGAGGCACTTGAAAATGACGCTCCCTATGAAGGCGCGCGTCATATGGTCATGAAACTCGGTGCGAATGTGCTTCCCGATCTCAGGAAGGATTCTACTGACAGAAACAGGACTTCTCCCTTTGCGTTCACAGGAAACAAGTTTGAATTCCGTATGCTCGGTTCGTCGAACAGTATATCCTGTGCTAATATCCATCTCAATGCGGCAGTTGCGGAGAGCCTCAGACAGTTTGCAGATGTACTGGAGAATGCAGATGACCTTGACAAGGCTATACATGATCTTATCAGGGAGAATATCAAGGCTCACAAGAGGATAATATTCAACGGCAACGGCTATGATGACAGCTGGATAGCAGAAGCTGAGAAGAGAGGACTTGCAAACTTAAGGACGACCGCAGACTGCATGCCTAAGATATGCGACAAAAAGAATGTGGAGATGCTTACACGCCATGCCATATTCACCGAGGCTGAGATAACATCGCGCCGTGATATCATGCTTGAGAACTATGTCAAGACGGTAAATATCGAGGCCAACACAATGCTCGACATGGCAAGGACACAGATCCTTCCTGCAATATCAGCATTTGCATCAGGCAAGGCAGCAGGAGTGGTATCAGTGCTCAGTGCAGTACCCGGAGCACACTGCGAATATGAAAAGAGGATAGTGGAGCGCCTTTCTCAGATCACCGATGAGATGGATAAGACTGTGGATGTCCTTGATTCAAAGGTAGCGAAGCTCAGGGCTATAGAAGATATAGTAAAGCAGTCGGAGTTTGTGAGAGATTCTGTCATCCCTGCGATGGAAGATCTCAGAGCGCTTGCGGACGAAGCGGAAACTATGGTAGCTAAGGAAAGCTGGCCTTTCCCGACCTATGACAAGCTCCTGTTCGGCGTATGATGATATGAAAGACAAAAATGCTGATGCGGCTTGCCGCATCAGCATTAGTATTATGTATCTGTGCTGTCCGACGCAGTGTCGATCGCAGTGCCGCTTTCTTCCGAAGCAGCGGTTTCATCCTGCTTGTCGTCGGCAGTCTTATCCTTGGCGTCTGCCGTCTCGGGCTTTTTGTCCTTATCGGTGGTATCTGCAGCCTTATCCTTGGTGTCGGCCGTTTCGGCTTTCTTGTCCTTGCCGGTATCGGACTTTTTGTCCTTGGCGTCTGTCGTTTCGGGCTTCTTATCCTTATCGGTGGTATCGGTCTTCTTGTCCTTGGTATCCTTGCTGTCCTTCTTATCCTTCTTGGTGTCCTTGTCCTTGATCTCCTTCCACTCGATAGTACCGGTCACCTTGGTTATCTCGTTGGCAGAATTGCCGTTCTTGTATGTGCATTCATAGAACTCGTGGTATCTGTATACATACTTGCCGTCAAGGTATACATCGTAGAATGTGGAGTAATATCCTACATCAAGCTCGCTTGCATAGAAATCATTTTCGGTATCGCTTTTGCTTATCCTTAGGGTATATCCGTTGCTGAGGATCTGTATCCTGTAATCGAAGAATTTCTCCATGATACATCTCTTTGCTGCTTCGGATGTAGTAAAATCGTGATCCTTGTCCTTTATCTTCTGCGTAACGTTGCAGGTGTACTTATATTTTGTGCCGGAGCCTGTGAAGCCCACTTCCTTGCCGGAGGGCATCGTGATCTTTTCTTCTGCCTTCTTTTCCACTTTCTTCCTGCGGTCTGTAGGCTTTCCCCATTCGGCTGTGCCGGTAACCTTCGTTATGATAGAGGTATCTTTCTTGAAGGTGACGGTGTATGACTCGTGATACTGGTATACGAGCTCATTGTTCCAGTATACATCGTAATAAGCAGAATAATGATTATAGTCTGTCAAGGTTGCGTATACATCATAATCCGCATCACTGTATGAAAGGCGTATCTCAAATCCTGCATTGACGATCTTCATGCGCATATCATTGAGCTTTTCCCTTATCATGCGCTTTGCAGCATCGGATGATGAGAAATCATATCCCTCTTTCTTGCCCTTTTCGGTTACATTGCAGGAATATGTATATCTTGAACCCGAGCCCGAAAATCCGAGACTTTTGCCGGAAGGCATTGAGGGAGCCTTCTTCTTCTTTTCTTCTGCTTCCTTCTGGATGGTAGCGGTATCCTTGGCGGTCTTGTAATTTGTGCATACTCCGTCGATATCGAAGCGGTAAAGCTTGCCGTCTATCCTTCTTGAAGTAGTTGCGGCGGTGCCATCCTCTGTGAAGTAGTACTTGTTATCGCGTATGGTGAGCCATTTGCTCTTGACAGCGGTATAGTCCTTGGGATTGAAATAGTAGTAATCCTGGTCTATTTTCTGGAATCCCGAAACAGCCTTGCCTGTGCGGTAATAGTATGTCTTACCGTCAATATGGGAGAAGCCTGTATATTTTCCGGACGGCGGTGCAGGTGCTTCTGCGGTATTGTTTCCTACCTTTGCAGATACCTTGTCGGTGGTCTCGCCGTCTTCATAGCCCGACTCAGTCTGTGTGAGAGATGTGACCTTAAAGCTGTATGTGCCTTCTTCAAGATCGGATATGACTGTCTTGGTGCCTGTTATGGTCTTGACCTTTTCAAACTTTTTGCTGTCCTTATTATACTGTGAAACACGGTATGCATCCGCATTGCCCTGCCAGCTCAGAAGCACGGAATCCTTCCTGCCCTCTGCGGTCACCTCTGTAGGGGCAGAAGCGCCTTCGGCAGATACGGACGGAACTACAGCCAGCGAACCGTAAGCGAGTATGATGCTCAATGCGATGGCTGTAATACGAGATCTATTCATTTTTTGCCTCCTAATTTATCTGTTTGTGACATTGTACCATATTTTTCTCTGTATGTCAAGTAGTCGGCACAGCCGACGGCGATATCGCTGATGCATACCAGCAACTCGGTATCATTTGTAGCTCGGTCACTTTCATGTTTATAAATGGTTTTATAACAGCACTGTATGTCGGTACGACCGACGGCGATATCGCTGATGCATACCAGCAAGTCGGTATCATTTGTAGCTCGGTCACTTTCATGTTT
>JAFPPJ010000163.1 GCA_017410745.1 Oscillospiraceae bacterium | reverse complement strand
TCTTCCCTCCCCTTCGAGGAGAATCTCGCTAAGACCACCGCTCTTGTAAACACCTGCGATATACTCGGTCTCTCCCTCGAGGCTGAAGTTGGTTCTATCGGCGGCGAAGAGGACGGCGTTGTAGGCATGGGCGAGTGCGCTGACCCTGAGGAGTGCGCTAAGATCGCATCTCTCGGCGTTACAATGCTCGCTGCTGGCATAGGCAACATCCACGGTGTATATCCCGCAAACTGGCCCGGTCTCCGCTTTGACGTTCTCGAAAAGATCAAGGCAGCTATCGGCCCCGATATGCCTCTCGTACTCCACGGCGGCACAGGTATCCCCGATGAGCAGGTCAAGAAGGCTATCGACCTCGGCGTTTCCAAGATCAACGTTAACACCGAGTGCCAGCTCGTATTTGCTGCTTCCACAAGACAGTACATCGAAGAGGGCAAGGACAAGGTCGGCAAGGGCTTCGATCCCAGAAAGGTACTCGCTCCCGGCTATGAGGCTATCAAGGCTAAGGTCAAGGAGAAGTACGAAGTATTCGGCTGCATAGGCAAGGCTTGATCATGAACCTACCGGCTGCTGTCCTATGGGCAGCAGCCTTTTTCATACCTGCTCAGTACCATCCCGGAGGTCATTATGGACAATCAGTTTATAGCTTTTTTGAATTCAATAGATGATATCGTTACTGAGAATTCGACAGAAAGCAATATAGCTAAGATACTCGAGCTTTCATCGAACAGGCTGCCCGCTATGCTTTTGGATGCCTATACCGTCTCTGCGCCCAAAGAAGATACCGAATTTGAGGATCTCGTATTCTACGGTCTTGACAGAATGATAGATGAAAACACGAACTATGTTCCCGGTGCTAACCTGCTGCCGCTCGGACTGTTTACTTTCGCTTCAACATTCGACGGTGACAGCATATGCATTGACATGAATGATACTGCATTTCCCGTGTATCAGTGTTCACACTCTCTGCACAGCGGGGAAGACGATATATACTACTCCAAAAACTCAAAGATGCACGAGCTTCCGTTTTGCTATGAGAACGTCATCAAGACCGCACCAAGGCTTGCAGACAACTTTGAGGGATTCGTTTCCCTGCTCAGTTCCGGAGAGCTTCAAACTTACAGTGTATCCGATATGATAGCACGACTGTAAATTCCTACCGGAATCGCTGCCGGCCGCGCCGGCTGTGAATATTTTATGAATTCTGCCGTTTTTGCTTGACATGGTGTATCGTATGTGGTATAATATTTTGGTATGTGAGAGCCATTAGCTCAGTCGGCAGAGCATCTGACTTTTAATCAGGGGGTCTGGGGTTCAAATCCCCAATGGCTCACCAAAAGCTGTCCTTTTCGGGGCAGCTTTTTTTGCAGGCTGAGCCTGCACCCACCTTAGGATCTGTAATATTCGATATGGCATAGAAATATGCCTTACCACTCGTATTTATCGGGAACTTATGCATATACAGAAGGCTGAGCCTGCACCGATCTTCGGCCTTACCATATCAGCAATGTCATATAAATTCGTCCTACCACTTGTATTTGCCGGCATATTGTGCTATAATATATCTGTCGGTTTCGGCAAGCGGGCGCAGTCATACAAAACACCGTCTGCCGTGAACACATCATTCATTCAAGGGAGGACATTATGGAAAAGATCTACACACAGAACGCACCCGAGGCAATAGGCCCTTATTCTCAGGCTATACGCACAGGCAACCTGCTTTTCACATCCGGTCAGATACCCATAGACCCTGCCACGGGCAATATAGATGCACAGGGCATAGAGGAGCAGACTCATCAGATATGCCGCAATCTCGGCGAGGTGCTCAAGGCAGCAGGCCTTAGCTTCGATGATGTGGTGAAGACCACCTGCTTCCTCACAAATATGAGCTATTTCGGCGCATTCAACTCCGTATACGGTGAATACTTCACCAGCAAGCCCGCACGTTCATGCGTAGAAGTATCCAAGCTTCCCCGCGGCGTGCTCGCAGAGATAGAGCTTATCGCAGAATACAAGTGATATCGGTATGAAGATACTCATTGTACCAATGGCCGCTATGGCAGAGACCTCCGGCCCGTCCTCACGGTGTGCCGCACTTGCAAAGGGCTTTGCCGATGCAGGGACAGAGACTGCCACCTGTATGGCGGAGGACTGCAATTTCAGAAAGCTCGACGGGATACCGAACTATTTTCTCGACATCCCGATGCCGCTGGGTATGCCCGAAGTCATAGCAAAGAGAGCCTTTCCAATGGCTCAGAAGCTTGGCATCACATCACGCAAGGCGGTCAGAAGCTTCGATGAGGTGCTGCATCTTACGGGCAACCTTGATGCACGCTATCTGAGAAAGAGCATCGCCTCCATAAGAAAGGCCATCGCAGAGTATAGACCCGATATAGTATATTCCGAATTCAACATATCGGCTCTCATCGCCGCAAAATGCGAGAACGTGACGCTTTGCGCCTCCGTCAGCTACCCCACTCAGCATGAGTATGCCCATGATGCAAAGCTGGCAAAGGGGCTCAACAAGGTACTGAGTGAGCTTGGACTGCCACTGGTAAGTTCTGCGCTGCAGCTTTTCAAATGGGCGGATGCGGCATTCTGTCCGAGCATACCCGAAATGGAGCCGCTCAAAGGGAACAAGGTATTCTTCTGCGGCACATTCAAGGGATATACCCCCGCAGTCCGCGATGCACAGCGAAATAAGATACTTGTATATATGGGCAGCGGCACCGTCTCCGCATCAAAGATGCTCGGTCTTCTGCAGGGTGCATTCGGCGGCAGTGACTGTGAGATATACTTTGCCACCTCCTATCTTAAAGAGGGAACGATTGGAAACATACATATCGCACCGAGATGGGATTTCAGCACGCTTCTCGACGAGTCTGTGCTGTTTATTGATCACGGCGGACAGAACAGCATCGTGGACGGTCTGATGCATGGAGTGCCGCAGATCATCATACCCGGCAAGGTGTTCGAGCGTCAGTTCAACGGCAAAAGCGTTGAAAAGAACAAGGCAGGCATCGTTATCTCACACAGGGAGCTGTCGTCGGAGGCGATCAACCGTGCAGCAAAGACGCTGACAGGCTCCGATGAAACATCCCGCAATGCATATGCTCTCGGAGAAAAGCTGCGCGACGCAGGCGGCACAGGCAGGATCATCGAGGTCATCAACAACGGTCTAATCGGAAAGGAACGATCATGAAGAAGCTTAAATGGTGGAAGATACCGTTATTCGCAGTTTTGCTGCTGCTTATCATAGCCGCTTCATATGTCGCATATGTCTTTCTGTCATATTCAAGGATAGAGGACAATGTCTCTCTTCCCACCGCAGGAAATGCGTCGCAGGCGGCATCCGTAGGCACGGAGTATACAGCCGTGTCGTATAACGTGGGATTCGGCGCATACACCCCTGAATTTACCTTCTTCATGGATGAGGGCAAGGAGAGCCGCGCGCGTTCCGCTGAAAGCGTACAGGAATGCATAAACGGCGTGTCGGATATCGCCCTTTCCTATGACCCGGATATATCTCTCTTCCAGGAGGTAGACACCGATTCCACGAGGAGCTGGCATATCGACCAGGTGAAGATGATAAACGACAAGTTCTATGCTCACAGTGACTATGACAGCGTATTTGCACAGAACTATCATTCCGCATACCTTATGTATCCGCTGAACAAGCCTCACGGTGCATCAAATTCCGGTCTCCTCACAGAGAGTCGCTTTGATGTCACATCATCACTGAGAAGGAGCCTGCCTATCGCAGAAGGCTTCAAGAAGATACTCGACCTTGACAGATGCTACAGCATCTCCCATATACCCGTTGACAACGGCAAGGAGATAGTACTGTTCAATACTCATCTCTCCGCCTACGGCACAGATGCGGCACAGGGAAATGCACAGCTTGAGATGCTGTTTGCCGACATGAAGGCAGCATATGATGCAGGCAACTATGTCATATGCGGCGGTGACTTCAACCACGATTTCACCACCACCTCCAAGGAATATTTCAATCCCGGCACGGACAAGACTTACAGCTGGTGCAATCCGTTCCCCGACAGCATCATTCCCGAGCATTTCTCGAAATGCACCGGCTACGGGGAAATGATGCATTCCACGCGCTATACCAATATCCCCTACGGGGATGACAGCTTCGTGGTGATACTTGACGGATTCATCGTATCCGACAATGTGGAATGCACCTATGTGCAGAATATAGACACGGGATATAAGTACACCGACCATAACCCGGTAGTAATGAGATTCGTGCTCAAATAAACGCTCAGCCGTTAAGCGCAGTGCTTAACGGCTGTATCTATATTATCCCGTTTCTTATGGCATAGAACAGGTACTGCTGTGCTATGCCCTCTATGCCTCTTGTGCATTCCGGCAGCCCATCGGGATAGAAGTTTTCGTTTACCCGCTTCATCCATACATCCACAGGATATGCATCCGTCCTGTGAAAGCCGAACAGCAGCGTACACATAGCCACCTTTATGCCCACGCCCTTTATCTGCATAAGCGCCGCAGCTGCTTCATCGAGCGGCATGCTGCGCACAGCGCCGAGATCCACAGTGCCGTCATGCAGCTTCTGCACGCAGTCGATGAGATACTTAGCACGAAATCCCGCGCGCAGAGGTGCGAGCGTATCCACATCTGCCC
>JAFPPJ010000162.1 GCA_017410745.1 Oscillospiraceae bacterium | reverse complement strand
GAGATAGAAACGGATTTTGGCTTTACAGTGAATATGCTGCTGCCGCTGCAGGAGGGATAGTATGGATAGGATAAAGGTCATCATCGCCGATGACAGCGACTTTGTCAGGGACGGGATGAAGATAATACTCGAAGTGGATGATGCGTTTGAGGTCATAGGCTGTGCTGCCAACGGAAAGGAAGCCTGCAATATTGCGGAAAGCACGCCTGCAGACGTAGTGCTGATGGATATACAGATGCCTGTGATGGACGGCATAGAAGCCACAAAATACATAGTTGACCACGATCTAGGCAAGGTGCTGATACTGACCACCTTTGACGAGGATGAACTTGTGCAGGCGGCGCTTAAAAACGGCGCAAAGGGGTATCTGATAAAAAATCATACTCCCGAGCATCTCAAGCAGACCATAAAGTCCGTCTACTGCGGTGCTGGAGTAATGGAGGACAGTATACTCGAGAGCCTTGCAAAGAATACTCGTTCGCAAAGCATATTCAACGAGGAGAACTATACATCCCGCGAGCTTGAGATAATAAAGGCCATAGCCGAAGGACTGTCCAATGAGGAGATATCCGAAAGATACTTTCTTTCAAAGGGGACGGTCAAGAATTATATCACGTCCATACTGTCCAAGGCGGGGCTCTCCCACAGGACGGCGCTTGCGGTATACTATCTCACGGGGAAGAAGCCCGAATGAATATCGTGGAGCGGACATTGCAGTAAGATCATAATGGCGTACTGCCATCGCAGTACGCCATTTCTGTATTATGCATCCCATCCGAGTGCTCTGCGCTTTTCTTTCAGATCGGCAACGATCTTTTCACCCAGAGCCACAGGGTCGGTATCAACGTGCATCTTTGAGCCTAAGGTCTCGAGGGTGCCGTGCTTGAGGAATTCTATCACATTCTTTGAGCCGTATATCTGAGCCTCTACGCAGTGATAGGAGCTGATGCCGTTGAGCCTGAAGCCGAGTGCAGCATCTATGCCCTTTTCATTGCCCCATTCGGGGGATGTGAATGCGAAGGGCATCTCGTACATCTTATGACCGAGCACATTTGCCACTCCAGCGAATATTCCGCTCGAACGGGTGTTGTCGATACATTCGCCCACATGCCATACGGGAGGAAGATCGGGTTCAAGGAATTCCTTGAGGCTGTCGCCTGCCTTCTCCTTTCCCGAAACGGCACAGTAACCGAGCTTCATCAGCGGGAAGGATGCACAGCCGTTTGAAAGGATTAGCACATTGTTCTTCAAAAGCACATCTGCCACATCCACTATGCACTTTTCGTAGAGCACCTTCGGGTTGTTGCATCCTACCATATTGACTATGCCGAGGATGCGGCCGTCTCTTACTGCATCGGCAAGGGGCTTCATGCTGCCGAAGCGTCTGTGTATGTATTCCACGGAGAAGCCGACTTCCGCTTCCACCTCATAGGGAGGTATGTATACGGGAATACCCTTTCTGTTCTCAAAGCTTTCTATTGCGCGCCTTACTATCTTTTCCGCAAGTGCCTTCGTTTCCTCGATATTTGCATGATGATGATCGTACTCATATCGCTCCGCTCCCGGGAGACGTGCGGATTCGCTTGTGGTGACGACAGTAGTCTTGAAGCATTTCGCCACCTCCATGATGGACGGGAATACATCCTGCACATCAGCTACCCACAGATCAAGCGCGCCCGTACCGAGCACGAGCTCGGCGGATACCGCATTTGAGAGAGGGACGACACCGCTGTAGCGATACATCGCAGACAGACCGGAACAGCATATCCCATAGAAACGTATGCCCTTAGCACCCTTTGATACTGCGAGCTTTATCAGATCATCACGCTTTCCCGCTTCTACTATCTGGCTTACGAGCAGAGGCAGATGTCCGTGAACGGCGATATTCACATAGCCCTTTTCAAGTGCGCCGATATTCACCTTTGATGTCACTCTGTCGCCTACGCCGAACAGACAGTCCGTAGCGATAGAGCCGCCCACAACTCCGGAAAATGTGAATGCGAGACCGCATCTGAGGAACTGCTGCATCACACTGCGCCAGTCGCCGTCTATTGCGCATCCGCTCTTGTGATATGCTTCGAATACTTCGTGATAGGCGCTTATGGGAAGTATATCGAGCTCCTTCCATACCTTCTGCCTTTCGGGAGCGGCACAGGCAGTGATGGTCTTGTATTCATCGGGTACAGACCTTGACAGATCATCGAGTAGCGCATTGGCAAGATCTATCGCCACATACTTCAGCTGACGGTTCTTCTGCTTTATCCCGAAGGCTTCCGCCGTGCTCCTTATCTTCTGTTCGCCGAGTATCGGAACATCGAGCCTGCCTTCTGCCGCCCATTTGAGTGCGAGCATTACTTCTCTTGCGTGCATGCCGTGCTGTGCTGCTCCTGCGGCTGCACTGCGCAGCAGGTTTCGTGCTACGATAAGATCTGCGTCCGCTCCGCATACGCCCTTAGGCGCCTTAGCCGTGATGCGGCAGGGCCCCATATTGCATATCTTGCAGCATATTCCCGCAAGTCCGAAATTACACTGCGGCTTCTGATTGTCAAAGCGGTCAAAGGCTGTATCTATGCCGAGCTGTTCCATGCGAAGGAGCATTTCCCTTACGGCAGGGTCGGGCGTATTGTCGATAACATCCTGTTTGGATGGGAATGTCTTTCTGTATTCTGCCACAGCATTCATATAATCGCGTATGAATGCCTTGGGATCGTCCTCCTCATCTTCATGGTGGCTTGCCTTCAGGGTGACGGTGGGTACGCCGTGTTCATCGAAGCCTATGAGGTTCCTGTGAGAATGGATGTGTGCAGGGCCGTGGTCATGGCTGTGATCGTGTTCATGGTGACAGTGATGATGATCATGTTCCTTTTCGTGCTCATGTTTGCTCATTTTGCAATACTCCTTTACTCAGATATTGTATTCTATGTAGGTATCCGATTTGAGGTTGAACAGCTCGAATATCTTGTCACGAATGCTGAGGAAATCTCCGCTGGTGCGGTCACGATAATGTGGAAGCGGCACTCGTACTACACTTTTCACCTTGCCGGGATTTGGCGTCATCACAACTATCCTGTCTGCGAGAAAGACTGCTTCCTCAATATCATGAGTGACGAATATTATCGTCTTCTTTTCACTGCGGCATATCTCGAGGATATCATCCTGCAGCTTCATCCTTGTTATTGCATCGAGCGCTCCGAACGGCTCATCCATGAACAGTATGTCGGGATCGACTGCAAGTCCTCTTGCTATAGCGACCCTCTGCTGCATACCTCCCGAAAGCTGACGGGGATATGAATCTGCAAACTTTTCAAGCCCTACAAGCTTGATATATCTGAGGGCTGTCTTCCTGCGTTCCTCTTTGTCTATGCCCTTTGATTCAAGACCGAGCTCCACATTTTTCAGCACCGTCCTCCACGGCAGGAGACCGTAATTCTGGAATATGGTGACATTTCTTGTGGAGGGTTCCTTTACTTCTTTGCCGTCTATCTTTATGCTTCCGTGATTAACCGGATCAAAGCCTGCTATGGCGTTGAGCAGCGTGCTTTTGCCGCAGCCCGAGGGGCCGAGCAGGCATATGAACTCGCCCTTGTCTATGGTCAGGTATACATTTTCGAGGGCGGTGAATTCCTGTCCGTTCTCGATAAAGGTCTTTCCGGCATTTTCAATAACTATCTGCGGTATCATTTACTGCCTCCCCATGCTTTAAGGATACGGTTTTCAAGGAGCTTGAGCAGCGTATCGAGCAGGAGCCCGATCAGACCTATCACGATTATAGTAGCAAGCAGGATATCGGCTCTTATATTGTTCCTTGCATCTATTATCTGGTATCCGAGGCCGGACTGCGCTCCTACCATCTCGCCCGCTACAAGGAATATCCATGCAGTGCCCAGTGCAAGGTGTATGCCGTTGGCTATCTGCGGGAATGCGGCGGGGAAGATGACCTTCCACATGAGCTGCGGCTGCTTTATGCCGAAGTTCTTGGACACCTTGAAATATATCGGGTCGATGTTGCCCACTGCGGCGACCGTAGAAAGAAGTACGGGAAAAAACGCAGCGATGAAGATTATCACTATAGCAGGCACATCACCTATACCGAACAGGAGCACTATGAAGGGCATCCATGCGGTAGGGGATATAGGGCGCAGCAGCTGCACGGTGGGGTTTATGTACTTGAATACTCCGGGCAGCTGACCGAGTATAAGCCCGAGTATGACCGCGACGGTTATGGAGCTTATATAGCCTGCTGCAAAGCGGTACATGCTTGTCCCTATATTTTTTAGCAGAGAGCCGTCTGCACACATCCCGAGCAGTGCCTTGAAACTCTGCATAGGCGACGGGAAAAGTGTAGAACTGAAATCACTTATAAGGAACAGTATCTCCCATACTGCGATAAG
Organism: Oscillospiraceae bacterium; assembly: GCA_017410745.1. Classification (GTDB taxonomy): domain Bacteria; phylum Bacillota; class Clostridia; order Oscillospirales; family Ruminococcaceae; genus Huintestinicola. Next base: position 8,094 of record JAFPPJ010000162.1, on the reverse strand, counting down.
TATAGCAAGAGAGACCACTACATTTTTTGCAGCAAGCAGTTTTTTCACGTTAGTTCATCCCATTCCGATCAAAAATCATTCTTTACAAATTCCTCATATGATGGAGGATCATCGGATAAGCCATAGGCCTTGACCTTGTCAACAAGTATGGAGTATGTTTCCTCGGTGATGTCAAGATCATTGTAGGATATCCATTCGAGCGAGGTATCGAGCACCTCATCGCTCTGGCTGAGATATTCCTTAGCCACTTCCTTGGCCTTTTCCTTTGTCAGGTTCGCACCTGCGGTCTTGTAGCTCTCAACAAAGCTCTTTGCATCATCGGGACGCTGCTCGATGAATGTATCAGTGAGTACAAGTCCGCAGCAGATGGAGTTCTCCCACAGCTCCTCCGAGGTGTAGAGCACCTTGCCAGCTCCCAGAGATACAGCCATTGCACCGAAGGGCTCAGCAACACAGTATCCGTCGATTGTGCCGCTTGCAAGGGCGGAGGGCATTTCGGTGGGTGCAAGCTCGGTCACATTTACGTCGTCTATGGTAAGTCCGTTCTTGGCAAGTGCATCATTGAGGAGGATATTATGCGATGACTGTCTGTGGGGTATGGCAAAGGTCTTGCCCTTGAGGTCTTCCGCATTCTCGATATCATTCGATACGATGATGACATTTCCGTCCTTATGACCGAGAGCAACTGCCTTGATGCCGATACCCTCCTGCTTAGACTTCATCGCAAGCTCGATCAGCACGGATGCACCGTCTACCCTGCCTGTATTGAGCGCATCGAGGAGCTCGGGCCATGAGCCGTACTTCACCAGCTCTACCTTTATGCCGTCCTTGTCGCGGAGCTCATTTGCTTCCTCAAGTACGGCAAGAGAGTGGGTTATGGGCAGATATGCGATCTTTACGGTATCGGAGCTTTCAGCACTGCTTGCAGTAGTATCGGCGGGAGCATTTGCGGAGATGCCTCCTCCCGTACCGCCGCAGGCACCCAGCGAGAGCGATATAAGTCCCGCAGCAAATAATGCAGATAATTTCTTCTTCATAACAACTTTCCTTTCTCTGTCCTCGGATATCCGATCATTTTGCGTCACATCCGATGCAGCAAATGTGCTGCCGCTGTCGTATTGTCCAAACTGTTGAAATATAAGATGCGTCTATATGATAAGTGCAGATGCATAGTATTTTTTCATATCATATAAATCATATATGTTTGGTATGAATTGATTATAGTATATTGATCCGGATTTGTCAATACTTTATTTTTTTGGGGTGTACATTGAAGTCCTGTGAACAGCCGCATATTTTAAAAATTTATGATATCCATATGAAATATGTAGATAAGAACGGTTGATAAATAGCTTTTGTTCAAGCAATAGCAACACAATAAAATATCCGGTCCCGTGAAAATCTGTCACTATATACGAAATTGTCCGAATGTACACAGCAGGTATTCCGATAACTCCCGTTAACAGAAAAGTCCGCAGATGACTTGAAGATCATCTGCGGGATGCATAGTTGAAAGTTACATTCTTTGTATATGTCTACAAATGTTACATGAAAATGCGACGCTAATATTGACATATCACCGTGTATGCGGTATAATCATATCATAGCATGCAGGGTGATGCGCAAATCATGATGCTGCACGCCTGCACTCAATGTAACACAAACAGGTCACTTGCCGAGGATGTCCTCGCCTTCACCCATCATGGGAATATCGCGGGCAGTAGCATTCTCGAGATGGAACATTGCCAGCTTGTTGCCGGTGGCCTCGTTGTAGATGTTTTTGAGCATGGGGTTTGCTTCCAGTGCAAGCTCTGCATACTTGGGGTCGGTCTCGAATACTGCGGTGCCTGTGTATCTGAGCCAGTGGCCGTCCTTGCCCATAGCGGCTATCTCTGTCTTGGGATTTGCCTTGAGCTGTCTGTATACTGCCTTGAAATCACCTATGCCGAAAAGTACCTTGCCGTCAGCCTCGATATGAAGTCCAAGCGGTCTGAGCTTGGGCTGATCGCCGTCAGCGGTAGCAAGGAAGAATGCGCCTGCTTCTGTAAGAAAATCGTTTAATCTGCTCATTTTAATCCTCCACAAATATTACTCTGTTTTCTTTTCTCGGTGCGGGTGCGGGTACATCGCCGTCGATGTAGCCTATCGCACAGTGACCGATGCCTTGCCATTCACCCTCTATACCGAGGGCTGCAAGGAGCTGCTTGTAGTCATCACGTTCAAACTCTTCCTTTGCTCTGTGTATCCATATGGAGCCAAGTCCGAGGGAATGTGCGGCAAGCATAAGATTGCCCATAACAAGGCTTCCGTCATATATCCCCGTGGCAACGTTCTTGTCGGCAAGCACCACCATTATGGCAGGAGCACCGTAGAACGGGTCAAAGTCATCGCCCCATCCGCCTATCAGGCGGTTAGAACGCGACAGCATCTCACGCATGGCCTTATCGGTGACAACAAGTGTGATAACGCCCTGCTTCCCCATGCCGCTTGCAGCATATGTGCCTGCTTCGGCTATCAGAGCGAGATCCTCCTTAGAGGGCATACGGTCGGTGAACCTGCGTATGCTGCGCCGTTCTTCCATTGCCTTTATGATGTCGTTCATAGTAATACCTCCTATGATATATCAATTCGCCGTATGACCTGCAGTCCCTTGCCGACCACACGGCATCTGTCCATAGGTATGAGCTCGTCGTATCCGGAAAGTGCATATCCGTCGGCAGAGGAGACGAACCTTCTCACCACGGTCTTTCCATCGGACAGAGCGACTGCAACATCGCCCTTCTGGAGATAGTCGCGCCTGACGGCGATTATGATATCGCCCTTGAGTATTCCGGAACCCCTGAGGGCATCGTCCGGCATGATCACGCCGAAAAGGTCTTCGGTGCGGTTGCCCGAGGTATATGGCACGAACGGTGCATATTCCGTGACCTCGCTGTCGGCAAGGTCGGCAAGCACCGGCACTCTTACAGGCTGAGCGCCTGCAAGTCTGAGCGAGCGCTGCCTGTCGCTGTCCTTTTCAAGATAGCCGTCGGAAACAAGACTGTTTATATAGCGCGCGGCTGTTGAAGTTGATGCGATGCCCAGGTCGCTGCATATCTCTCTTACGGAAGGGGAGTAGCCCTTGTCGAGACATTTCTTTATGTAGTTATATACTCTCTCCTGATTGGCGTTCATCATTGTCAGAGCCCACCTTTTCAAGTTTTTCAAGTATAAGTCTTGCACATTTGTTTATATCGCCGCAGCCCATAGTGAGCACAAGGTCTCCGGACGATGCGTTCTTAACGATATAGTCGGCACACAGCCCGAAGTTGAGGTCATGATCCTGCTCCTCAAAGCATACCGCTCCGTCTATCTTTGCGGCAAGGTCGCGGTCATATATGCCGTATGTGTTCTTCTCTCTTGAGCCCATGATAGCGGTTATCACGCATTTGTCGGGAATGGAGAGGGCTTCGGCAAATTCATCGAGGAGCAGCGCTGTGCGCGAGAACGTAAAGGGCTGGAATACTGCCCATACACGCTTGAAACCAAGCTCCATAGCGGCTCTGAGGGTGACAGACAGCTCGGTGGGATGGTGGCCGTAGTCGTCGCATACCGTGATGCCGTTTACTTCACCGTACTTCTCAAGCCTTCTGCCTGCGCCGCGGAACACTTCAAGCCCGCTCCTTATCTCATCGGCATCTGCGCCCGACATAAAGGCGGCGGCGGCAGCAGCGGCGGCGTTGAGCACATTGTGTATACCGGGTATCTCTATGGCAAGATGCGCAAAGAGTACGTCGTTGTGATATAGGTCGAATTCGGTATGCATGCCGGAGGGATGATCTACATTCGACGCCCTCCATGTACATCCTTCGCTGTATCCGAACGTTTCCACGGGTACGCTTATCTTGTCGAGGATGCTGCGGGTGTTATCATCATCGCCGTTTGCGATGACTTTGCCCGACATATTCGCGAATTTCACGAAGGATGCCTTGATGTTGTCAAGCGTCCCGAAGTAGTCAAGATGATCCGCATCTATGTTGTTTATTATCACGATGTCCGGGGACAGATGCAGGAAATGATCCTTGAACTCACAGGCTTCACACACGAATGTATCCGAACTTCCGATACAGCCGCTGCCGCCTATTATGGGGAGCTTGCCGCCGATGTATGCGGATATGTCCTTGCCTGCGTTCTTGAGTATGGTGGTGATCATGGATGTAACGGTGGTCTTGCCGTGAGTGCCGCTGACGCATACCGCATTGTCAAACCATGAGGATACTATGCCGAGTATCTCCGCACGTTCGAGCATCGGCACGCCGCTTGCCTTTGCAGCGGCAAATTCCGGATTGTCGGGCATGATCGCTGCGGTATATATGATAAGGTCTGCGCCTTCGATATTCTCTGCGCGCTGTCCGATGGGATATACAGTGATGCCTGTCTTTCTCACAGCCGCAAGCGTCTCGGTCTCATTGTTGTCGGAGCCTGTGATATAAAAGCCCTTTGAGTGGAGCATCTGTGCGATGGGGTACATCCCGCTGCCGCCGATGCCTATCATATGTATATGCTTTTTGCCGTCAAGAATATTCATTCTATTCACCTTTTTCGATAAGAAGCTTGGTTTTGAGTATTGCTATCTGTGTCTTTGCATCAGGTATGCTGCCGTCCATGACGAGCTTCACTGCTTCATCAAGCGGCATCTTTATCACATCGAGATACTCTCCCTCGTCGGGATGAGCTTTCCCGAAAATCAGATCCCGTGCGAGATACATATGTATCTTCTCCGTCAGATACGCAACGGAGGGATAGCATACTCCGAGATAATCGAAGCGGCCGCATTCCGCGCCCGTCTCTTCGGAGAGCTCTCTCAGTGCGGCGGATCTGTGATCCTCGTCCTTTTCAAGCTTGCCGGCGGGTATCTCAAGAAGCGGCTCCATGAATGCGTAGCGGAACTGCTTCACCATAATGACTTCGTTCTTATCCGTAAGGGGTACTACACATACTCCTCCCGAATGTATCACGAGCTCTCTGCCGACGGTCTTGCCGTCCTCAAGCTCGGCAACATCCTTTCTTACGGTCACGATGCGGCCTTCAAATACAGTGTGCTTTTCTATAGTGGTCTCTTTGATATACATATATCCTCCGTATCAGCTGCACAGTGCTATTGAGACAGGGAACAGCACGGCAAGGAAAATAAGGTTTAACAGTGTGAATACAAGTATATAGCGCCCTGTGGACGAATTCTCCGATGACGAGTATATCTTCAGTGAGATAAGGCTCGCAAGGGAGGAGATTATCGTGCCCAGAGAGCCGACATCGCATCCGAGTATGATCGCTGCATACTTATCGGAGAATCCCGATATCATCACAGCAGCGGGCATATTCGATATTACCTGTGATGTGAGAAGCGATGCAACAAGCTCATGTCCGAGTATAGCAGATGAGATATACGAGGACAGGGCGGCGTTGTTCTTGATATTTCCGATGAAAATGAATATGAATACGAATGTCATGAGCAGACCGTAGTCTATCTCTGCAAAGAGCTCCGGCTGACATATCGCTATGACCGCTATTACAGATGCGAATGCGGTCATGCGGCTGCACAGACCCATGACGGAAAGTATGCACATAATGAAGAGCACCCCATACAGAAGAAGATAGGGTGTGTTGGTGATGGCTGTCTTCTCCGTGGTCTCTACCTGTATTGCCTCACGCTTCACTGCAAGGCTTGCGACCATCAGCATGACAAGGCTGAGCCCGCAGACGGGAGCGGTGATGGCGAAAAACTCCGTAAGTGTCATTCCCGAATGGGAGAATACATACAGGTTCTGAGGATTGCCGAAGGGAGTGAATGCGCTTCCCATATTAGCGGCGATAGTCTCGAGCGATACTATAAGTATCGGGTCTTTGCCTATCTGGTTATATACTGCGATGGTAAAAGGTACGAATGTGATGAGCGCCACGTCATTCGTCACGAACATAGCAAGGAAGAATACGGAGACTATGAGGATGAGCGTGAGCCTGCGCATATTCTTTGCAAGACGGGTAAGATATTCGGTGAGGCGCTTGAATACGTTGTTCTCCGTGAAGCCTGCGATGACAGCCATAAAGCCGAACATCACCGCAAGAAGGTCTGAGTCGATATAGCTCACATAATCCGCTGAAGGTGCGAACAGCATGGATACCAGTGCGCAGAAACCGGCGATTATGACCATCACATTCTTTTTAATGATCTGTTTTATCTTAATGTATCTCAACTCCCATATGCCCCGTGCCGTACAGCAAAGGGGCTTAGCGGATCAAAGCAGATGGCGGTATGATACGCTCACTTTATCTCGTTGAATACCGAACCGAATACTTCGTCTGCCTCTGCGCCGTTTATTACTCCCGAAAAGGCGAGTGATGAGCGGTTGAGCGTATAACAGGGAAGATATATGCTTTCCCTTACAGATTCGGGCAGCGCTTCCTTGTATGCTACGGCATACCTGTAGCATACACGGCCGTTGTCGTCTATGGACAGACAGCCGAAATGTGAATTGTAGTTTATCAGGTTGCAGAGTACAAGAAGCTCTTTGCGTATATCATCCTTGTCGGTCTGGGTGGGGAGATATGCATCTACTGTGTAATAATCCGTATAGAAATGGATGAACATGGATATTTCTTCATATACATGATTGAGCGGGGCATTGACGAATATCTCGTCAGCATCCGCGCTTATCCTCGGAGAAAAGCCGAGGTCGGCAAAAAGCCTTATCATTTCATCAAATATTATCTTGGATTCCATATATGATCTCCTAACCTATCGTTATTACGAGCAGATCCACGGGAAATCCTCGTTCTTCAAGATATGTGCGGATCTCCTTGGGGTCGCCCTCTGCGATATTGACTGCAGCCTTATTGCTGGGGACATCCACAAAAACATCTGTAACAGGGTATTTGCCTTCAAGCTCTGCCGATGCCTGTCGGGCGATCTCGGTGAGCTCATTGAATGAGTGGGTGACTGTCTTATAGGAAATGCAGGTATACTCACCGAGAAGGTCGGTGTAGTATGAAGAAGGCTCCTTTTCGGTGATACATATATACATCTTGCCGAAGTAGCTGTATGCACCTGCGTAATCATCGGGTGCTGTCTCGTTGCCCTTGCCGTCCCTGAAGGATATGGTAAGACGCTCATATGCGTTCTCGGGGGTGTCTTCGAAATCGGGGTAGACCGGTACATATTCGGTCTCGGTAGTCTCTGAGGCAATCTCGGTGGTGGTATCGGAAGTAGTTTCGACAGTGGTCTCTGTCTCAGTCACTGCTTCGGTGACGGACTGAGTGGTCTCGGATGAGACGGTGGTCACTGTCTGCGGGGCGGAAGTGCCTTGGGAACAGCTGCAAAGCATCAGGACAGCTGCTGTCAATAGTATTCGTTTCATTGTGTGGTGTCCTTTATTCATGATTACTATATTATACCATATCGGGGCGTGAATTTCAATAGAAAACAGAAAATTTTGTCAGTATCACAGAAGAGTTATGCAGCAAAAAGCCCCTGCCTTGTCGGGCAGGGGAAACAGGCGTTTTACCATTTTCTTGATGCATCGGGGCAGTGCAGCGCCTTCCTTGCGGCGCGAAGCTCAACGAAGCATCCGCATATCATACAGGTGCCGTTATTGAGACTGTCACATCTGCTGCATATATCAAGTCTGCTCCGATACTGCGCATCATCGGCCTTTTCGTCTGCACTTATCTGAGACAGCCGCTCCTTGATCCCCTCATACAGACCGAGGGGATCATAGGATGCGAGGAGACATTTTATGCAGGGAGGCTGATTCACTTGACGGTGACCTCAACAACGGAGCATGCGGGCAGCTTGATCTTCAGCACGTCGTTTGTGATCTCAGCAGCATAAGGATCGATATGCACGGTGTCGGGAGAGTCGAAATCATTGTGGGAATGTACCTCACCCGTAAGGATGCGGGCAGATGCGGTCTTTGCATCGAATCCGCAGATGGTGCAGGATATCTCTGCTTCATCATGGAGAGAACAGTTAGCGGCTGTGATGGTCATAACTCCGTCCTTTACGGATGCGGAGGAGGATATCATGGGAACGTTGAGACCGTCTGCGGTGTTCTCGTT
>JAFPPJ010000161.1 GCA_017410745.1 Oscillospiraceae bacterium | reverse complement strand
TCTGCCTATATATATCTTGTCTGTTTTCTTTCCCAAAACATTTTTCAATTTTACTTAATTCAGTTTCAGGTTTAATTACCAGTCCATTTATGGATATAGTATAATCAGAGAACGCAAAGTCATTTATATATACATATTTTATGACATCATTTTCTTCCTTTACATCCGCAAAACGTTGCACAAACTCTCCATTATCATATATCAATCCTGGGCCAAGACCACCATCATCAAATTTAATGTGTTCATCTAAATCAGATATCTTGCATGGAACACTTAATAAAATTCCATCAATGTATAAACTTGATTTAAACTCATCATAACTATGATCCTGTATATCAAATTTAACAATCTCATCATAGGTTGCTATTCTATATCCTTCATGAGTATCTGTTGCTTTAGATACAGACTCGGTAGATACTGTGTTGATCGATACATCCGTCTCCGCCGTCTGACTGCCGTTTGCGCCGGTACTGTTACCGCATCCGCTCAGATTAACGCTCATGATAGCAGTTAGTATCAGCGGCAGGATCTTGTTTAAAACTTCCATAAAACCTCCTTGCTTTCCTGTCGGAAAGACTTCCTTACTTGATCTCTGTATGCATATGCATATTAAGATGAATACGCATATGCATACAGAGACATCTTCGTATATATTATATCATATTTGCTTCAGTTTACAAGCAGTTAACAATAGAATTTATAAAATTTTAAATCTTCGCTATAGTATTGATTAATTTATTAATGTATTTGTTACATCCGCAAAGATAAACTATTCCTCAATTTTGTGTCGTTGTACGACTGTGTCGCATGTTTTTCAGCAAAACTTGTTATAATTTGCCTTAGGTAAATAGTAATTATTTGTATTCCTGTAAAGTAAGCTGAAAAAACAATTCATAGTAACCTAAAACATATAGATTTCCAGCCCATTATATAGTATAAAATAGTAAAAGCAACTATATTCTGTTAAATTCGGCGAAAAATCACACGAAATGTCACACGTTTATATATTTTGAGGTATAAATGTCGCTATATAGCGGCTTAACGCAATTTATACCACAGGGTTCGAATCCCTCCTTCTCCGCCAAGAGCGCCCTCGCAATAGCGAGGGCGTTTTTTTGTTTATAGTGTCGGCGGAGCGACATTGGCTCTGTTATTGTACCGATAGATCAGATATTCCCGATATATCTGCATTATCTCCTCTCTGGACAGTATCTCTTTCTTTATCTGAGGGACTGTCTCATGCATGATAACGACGGTGCCGTCATCATTTACAGCAGTGACCAGTACGATATGGTCTCCCGCGTGGTTTATAGCATCCCCGGGCTGCAAAGCATCCAGTATATCCGGGTCGCAGGCTCGTCCTCCTGGCAAAGCCGTGTTCATCGAACAGCCTTACAACAGTTTCCGACATCGCAGCCGCATTTTCCTCTGTGATCTCAAAATCATAGCACCTGGTATCCTTATCCCGCTTTCTGCTGATGAGCCACGGAAAGTTATCTTTTCCATACATCAGGACGACTGCCAGCATGGAAAGGGCAAAGCTCATCACAGGCGCTATGGTAAGCCCGATCCATAGCCCTGTCTCGCTGCCGGTGATCATTACTCCGAGAAGCGGAAGAACCACAGGCATGATAAGCTCATCAAGGGCGACCACGATCAGTGCCAGCCCGTTCTTTCTCATCAGAAAGGCATAGGTAAAGAAGAAGGTCGTCAATGACTGGACCGATATACTTCATCATTGCAGCTCCCCTTTCCACAAGTCCGGGGTCTTGTATACCGAATATCGGACAGATGCCGCACCCGTTACTCATCCCTGAACCCTGTACCCTATCGGGGGCATGGGGGTGAAACCCCCATTAAAAATGTGCTGCAAAGCAGCACTCCTTCCCTATACCCTATACCCTAGACCCTATCTATACCAAAAATCAAGGAGCACATATGTGCTCCCTGAAGTCGTATCATGCCCCGATCAGCTCTCCAGCTTTTTCAGGAATGCCCTTGTGCGTTCGCTCGACGGATGGTCGATAACGTCCTCGGGTCTGCCCTCCTCTGCGATGACACCGCCGTCCATGAATATAACATGGTCGGAGATGCTGCGTGCAAAGTCTATCTCATGGGTGACGATCATCATCGTCATCTTTTCCCTTGCAAGCTCCTTCAGCACGGAGAGTATCTCCGCTGTGAGCTCGGGGTCAAGTGCGGAGGTAGGCTCATCGAAGAACAGCATCTTAGGCTGCATGGCAAGCGCACGGGCGATAGCCACACGCTGCTGCTGTCCGCCCGAGAGCTGATAGGGATAGTGCCCTTCCCTGCCCTCAAGTCCCAGCTTTGCAATGAGTTCCTTCGCCCTTGCCTCCGCCTCATCGCGGGGCACGCCCAGCACATGCACGGGCGCATCCGTGATATTCTGCATCACGGTGTAATGCGGGAACAGGTTGAAGGACTGGAACACCAGTCCGAATGACTTCTTTATCTCTCTGAGCTCCGCCTTCGGCGCATATACTGTCCTGCCGTCCTTGGTGTATATGCCCTTCCTGCCGCAGTAGGTGACCTCGCCGCCGTCTGCGGTCTCAAGCATGGTTATGCAGCGCAGCAGCGTGGATTTGCCCGAGCCCGACGGCCCGAGTACAGATACCGCCTGCCCCTCCGACAGGTCAAAGCTGATGCCGCGCAGCACATCCACCCCGCCGAAGCTCTTTTTTATATCCTTAACTTCAAGTAATACCATAGCCATATCCTTATCTGAAGAATTCCATCTTCTTCTCGATCCTGTTCATCACGAATGCCATGAACGCATTGAATACATAGTAGAACACGCCCGCGGTGAACAGCGGTATGATAGTAGCCTGTGCCGCTGCCACCTGCTTTGCGATGGTGAACATCTCCGCATAGGAGATCGCAAAGGCAAGGGATGTATCCTTTACGAGGGTTATGACCTCATTCGTGAGCGACGGGAGTATATTCTTGATCATCTGCGGGAACACTATGCGGAAGAATTTCTGCACGGGAGTGTATCCGAGTATCTCGCAGGCCTCATGCTGCCCCTTGGGCACTGCCTGTATGCCCGAGCGGTATATCTCCGCAAAGTACGCCGCATAGTTGAGCGTGAAGCCGATGATAACGGCAGTGAAGCGGTAGGATGCGGATGTGTTTATGCCGAACACGAAGTACGGCCCGAAGAACACCACGAGCAGCTGCAGCATCAGCGGTGTGCCGCGCATGATGGATATATAGAAGGTGACCAGCCATCTCAGCGGCGTTATCTTTGACATACGCCCGAATGCCACGAGCAGTCCGAGGGGCAGGGCAAACAGCAGTGTGAGGAAGAATATCGCAAGGCTCGCGCCCACGCCCTCGAGCAGCTGCCTGATAATTTCCCCGAAGTTGAGCTTCCTTCCTGTCTCCGCTGCGCTCTCATCGGATGCGACAGGCACGCTGTCCCGTGAAAGGCACACGCTCTCCGTCAGCCCCCATTTGTCCGCGATGGTATCGAATGTGCCGTCGTCCTTCATCTCGAACAGGGTCTCCTGCACCTCGTCGCGCAGGGCGGTATTCCCCAGCAGGAAGCCTACGCCGTATTTCTCGCCCGACAGCGGCTCCTCGAGTATGCTGAACTTGTCGCCCCTTGCCGCTATCTCATACCGTGCAACGCCCACATCCATGCATACCGCATCAGCCGCGCCGCTTTCAAGGTTCAAGAATGCGGTATTGTAGTCGCCCACCTGCTCGAGCCTTTCAAAGGACTCGGCAAGGGCTATGTTCTGCTCCTCCGCATCTGCACCTGTCAGTGCGGCAAGAGCGGAGCTGTCGGACTGCACGCATACTATCTTCCCCGCAAGGTCGGCAGCCTCGTCTATGTCCGAGTCCTTCCTCACGACTATCACCTGCGAATTGTCAACATAAGGCACTGTCCATGTATAGTCGCTCTCTCTGCCGTTGATGGTGAAGCCGTTCCATATGCAGTCGATAGCGCCTGTCTGCAGCTCCATATCCTTCGAGTTCCACTCGATGGGCTGCTTGACAAGCTCCCACCCGTGACGCTTCGCCACCTCCGCGGCAAGGTCAAGGTCAAAACCCACATACTCGCCGCTCTCATCCTGATAGCCATATGGCGGGAACTCCGCATCGAAGCCCACCGTAAATGTTTCCGCCGATACCTGCGCGCCGGCAAACATCATACCCGCCGCACAGACAAGCACGGCTGATACACGGTCGATCATTTTCATAAATATCACCTGTAACGATTATTTGCAGTTGGATGATATGATTATAACACATATCTCTTGGAAAATCAACTATATAGTCGTGGTTCATGGGTATAGAGAAGGCGTTGTCAGGTCAGCACACAGGGTGACAGCGCCCCATTAAAAAGTGAAGAACATCTGCGGATGTTCTTCTTTCCTATATCCTTGCTCCTGCCGCTCAGCCTGCTCCGATGAGGTATTGGTCGAAGGCAAAGAGAGTCTCGTTTATAGTGTATATGTCGTAGTTGCCGTGTTCGATGAAGTACCGCACGATAACATCGCCCTTGATGCTGTTGGAGAGGGTGAAGCCCGCCTTTTCGAGGAGCGACGAGGTCTGCGCCATGTCGAGCTCGAGTGCGATGGCGAATGCGAGCACGGTCTGCTTTTTAGGCTTGTAGTCCTTGCTGCTGCGTATCTTCGAGAACAGCCTGCGGTCGATGTTCGCCTTCTTGTATACCTGCGGGTCGGTGAGCTGCCGCTCGTCTATCATGCGCAGCAGCGCCTCCGAGAAGGACTCATCGAGCATATCGAGGTCTATGTCCGCCGCAAGCATGGGCGACATGCATACCGCGTCCTCCTCGCACACCATATCGGCTGAGGCCTTCGCCCGCCTTTTATTGGTCTGCTTTGCAGCCTGCGCCGATGCGCCGAGGATGTTGCCGAAAAGTCTGCCCGCAGAGGATACGCAGTCGTAGTGGCTGTCGGCGTAGTTGTCATCGATGTAGGAGCGGATGTCGTCCATCAGCTGTGCGCCGATCTCCACCGTGTCACGGTCAAATATGACCAGTATCACGTCCATGTCGCTGCCTGTCTCATCGAGGAAATCCACGATGGTCTCCCGTGCCGCCTCAAGCGCCTGCCGTTTTGGGTAGCCGTATATGCCTGAGGATATCAGCGGGAATGCCACGGACTCACATCCCCTTTCCGCCGCAAGCTCCAGCGAGCGCCGGTAGCAGGAGCACAGCAGCTCGCGCTCGCCGTGC
>JAFPPJ010000160.1 GCA_017410745.1 Oscillospiraceae bacterium | reverse complement strand
TCATCGAGGGCGCTGGTGGATTCATCGAGCAGCAGTATCGGTGCATCCGAGAAAAGTGCCCTTGCTACTGCTATCCTCTGCATCTGCCCCTCGCTGAGGCCTGTGCCTCTTTCACCGAGCACCGCATCTACATCCTCCGCAAAGTCCGCGCAGGCGGTATCGAGGGCGCGGCGTATGCGTGCGTCATCGGTGCTGTGCTGTGGTTCAGAGAGGGATACTATGTCCCTGATGCTCCCCGACAGCAGTGCATTACCCTGCGGCACATAGGCGAAGAGCCGCCTGTGAGCGGATGTGAGGGGCTTGCCGTTTATGAGTATCTTGCCGCTGTCTGGCGGATACATTGCCATGAGAAGGCTCAGCACCGTGGACTTGCCGCAGCCGCTTCGCCCAGTGAAGGCGATGATGTCGCCGCTGTGTATCTCAAGGTCAAGTCTGTCTATAACGGTCTCGCCCTCCTTGTAGGAGAAGGACACGTTATCAAAGCGGATGCCGCCGGATATATATTCCCCGGTGACTGTCTCGGTGTCGAGGGGAGCGGGATCGCTGTTCCATTTCTCCGCCTCTCTCAGTCGCTCGATGCTCGCAGTCATCGCATACCATCTGGGAAGATATCCGGATATGCTCGCAAACGGCGATTCTATCTGACCTATCAGCTGTATCACGGCGGTGAGCGTGCCGTATGTCACGCCGCCCGTGAGTATGCCGTGTGCGCAGTATACCATGCCTGCAAGATACATGCCATGCATAGCCGCAGAAAAGCCTGTGCCGCATATCGTGCCGAACGCATTTCGCTTCATGCGTGCCGCACGGTGATCGGCCGTATGCTCCTTTGCGCCGTCAAGGGAGCTGTCCTCGGCGGTGAAGGACTTTATCACCATAAGGCTCTCGATGCGCTCCTGCAGGAATATGCGCAGTCTGCCGTCTGACTCCTGTATATTCTTATGCAGCTTCTTGAGTATCTTCCTGAATGCATAGCTGATGCCTATGAGCACTATGCCGCCCGGTATGATTAGCCATGCGAACCAGCTGTCGAGCAGGATAATCATGATCACTGCGGAGACAAGCCTTACCACAGTGCCCACGAGCCCGGGGAGTATCTCGGTATAGCCCCTGGCAATGACCACCGTATCATTGGTGAGACGGTTGAGCCATTCTGCGGTATGGACGGAGCTTACATCGGAATACCTGCGGTGAAGTATGGTGTCGAAGAGGCGCAGCTTCAGCGTGTTCTCCATATCAGCCCTTGAAGCCTCACTGAGCCGCCTGAGTATGGCGCTCAGAAGCATCTGTGCGATCACGAGCAATGCGAGCAGCAGCACGTTCTGCCTGAACAGTGCAGTTTCCTTTGCGGTGGCATAGTCAACGATATTACGGAACAGCAGTGCATACAGTACGCCGCCGAAGCCGCTCACAGCCTGCACAGCCACAAGCGCCGCAATGTATCCCTTGTATCTGCCGGCAGCAGAGCTGAGCCATTTTATATTATCCATCAGATCTGTCCTTTATTGCTTTATAGTATTATTTTACCCGTCACAGGGCATATTGTCAAGTTTTTTCTGACAGTTGGCGGCAAGGGTATTGCATATTTTAACATTATGGTGTATAATAGCAGTATCTTATAAGCTACAAGGAGGTCAATATGAATCCATATCTTCCCCTCTGGGAATATATCCCCGACGGCGAGCCGAGAGTTTTCGGCGACAGAGTATATATCTACGGTTCTCACGATCAGCCGGGCGCATCGGAGTTCTGTGACTACAAGCTGAAGTGCTGGAGCGCTTCTGTAAACGATCTCAATAACTGGGTATGCCACGGCGACGTGTTCCATACCAAGGCTGACAAGGATCATCCCTCCGACATCGACTGGAACAACGAGGATACACGCCTTTTTGCTCCCGATGTGGTGCAGGGCAAGGACGGCAAATTCTATCTCTATGCATATATCGTCAACGGCAAGGGCTGCGTGGCAGTCAGCGACAAGCCCGAGGGGCCGTTCAAGCTGGTATCGCAGTACAAGTACACCATACCCGATGATGTGTGCTGCAACGGCTGGTTCATCGACCCGGGAGTGCTCGTGGATGATGACGGCAGGACATATATCTACTGCGGCTATCTGAAGTCTTTCCTTGCAGAGATAAACAGCGACAATATGTATGAGGTGCTCGACGGCACATGCATAGAGCATTTCATCCCCTGCGAGCCCACCGAGAAGGGCGGCTTTGACAAGGAGGAATCCCTTTTCTTCGAGGCATGCTCGCCCCGCAAGATAAACGGCAAGTACTATATGATCTATTCGCCCAAGGCCTGTCCCCGCCTTGCATATGCCACCGCCGATTCCCCAACGGGCCCGTACACATACAGGGGATATATCATCGACAGCAGCAAGGACTATCCGGGCGGCAACGATCACGGCTCTGTAGCCTGCATCAACGGACAGTGGTATGTGTTCTATCACCGCATGACCAACGGCACTATCATGTCAAGGCGCGGCTGTGTGGAGAAGATAGAGATACTTCCCGACGGCACCATACCCACTGTTGAGCCTACATCCCTCGGCTTCCAGGACAGCCTCGATCCATATCAGATCACTCCTGCGGATATTGCCTGCGTCCTCAGAGGCAAGGCATTCATCACGGAGAAGGGCAAGTTCGAGAGAGTCATCACCAATATACACGACGGCGATGAGATAGGCTATAAGTACTTCGACTTCGGCGACGACTATTCGGGCACACGCTTCCTCTTCACCGCCAGGGTAAAGGGCTGCGGCTGTGACTGCCATATGCATATCTATGCAGACGACGAGGAGATAGGCGTATGCGACATCGGTCACGGCGACGGCGAGGTATCCGCAGTGCTGAAGAATGTCACCGGCAGACACGCTGTATACTTCAAGATCACTACCGACTATACCTCTCTCCCCGAGTGGCAGGCAAACTACTTCAAGGACAGGGCTCTGTTCGAGCTTTGCGAATTCGTGTTCATGAAATGATAAATGCGGCTCTGAGCATCGCTCAGAGCCGCTGTGTATTGTATCATCTGTTTTTATTATATATCATATAAAGTCCCTTCATTGCGAGAAGGGGATCTATTGTGAGCTTGTGACGTGTCAGAGCGGCGATCTTCTCTGCGGGGCTGCCCGTGGCTACAAGAGACGGGGTACATCCGAGCTCCTCGCTCATGCGGTCGATGAGACCGTCTATGGCACATGCTGTGCCGTACAATGCGCCCGACCGCATACAGTCAACGGTGTTCGTGCATATCACGCGGCGGGGGGCATCCGAGAGAGGGATGTTCGGCAGCTGCGATGTCCTTTTGCGAAGGGCATCCGCCGATATCTGTATCCCGGGCATCAGCACGCCGCCTATGTAGCAGCGGTTCTTATCGACAACGCCGATGCTTATCGCTGTGCCCATATCTATTATTATAACTGGGCAGGGGTATTCATTCGCGGCGGCTACAGCCTGTGTCACAAGACCGCTGCCGAGCTGTGCGGGATCGTCTATCCTGATGGACAGCCCCGTCTTTATGCCCGGGCCTACTGTCTTGACATTGCTGATGCCAAGCTTCATGATACCGCGGCAGATCGTGTCCGTAAGTGTCGGTACTACCGATGATACCACTGCGCCTTCGATACTGTCGGTGCTGTGCCCGTACAGCTTGCATACACTGCGCAGCTTCATCGCATATTCAAACTCCGTAGCGCTTCTTTCGGTAGACAGCCTTTCGGTGAAGAGTATACCGTCCGAAAAGCCTCCTACGGCGGTCACGGTGTTCCCGACATCTACAGCAAGTATCATATGTGCTCCTTTATGCTGTCTGGAAAGACTTCGGTGCTACTGCATTGAGGATACGCTCAACTACAGAGCTCAGAAGCAGGTTGACACCGAGTTCAACGAAGAAGTTCACGCCGATGAGACCGGTGAAGATAAACAGTATCGCATTAGAGCCTGCAGCCCATTCTGTGATGGTGTTCATAAAGAATGCAAGGCATCCGAGCACGAATACACCAGTGTTCACTAACGGGCATACTACTGCGGCGGAGATGATGCCTGTGAGACGGTTCTTCTTGGAGACTGCGGAATAGACAAGTCCTGCAGCCAGTCCTGCGAGAGCGCCCTTGCCGAGGCAGGTGATGATAGTACCGGGTGCGTTGATAGCCATGAATGCAGCTGCATCAGTGAGTGTTATGCATCCGAATACGAAGCCGAGCCATGCGCCGGCCTTCCATCCGTAGAGTGCGGCACCGATAACGATGGGCATGAGAGCGAGTGTGATAGAGAAGGGGCCGAAATGGATGTGAGAAGAGAGTATCTGCAGCACGATGACCATGGCTGTCAGGATCCCTACCCCTGCTATCGTTCTTGTGTTCATGTTTTTCATATAACATCCTCCTTGTTACCGTTCCCCTCTTGCAGGGGATACAATACAACATGGATACAATACAATTGTATTATATCATGTAGTACGATCTTTTGCAATGGTATTTCATACAATCTTTTATCACGCTTTTTGACATAGTATATATATTATATCTAGGGTATAGGGTATAGGGTCTAGGGTTTAGCCGGAAGGTTTGATTTGCAGGGGAGAGGGGATAGTGAACAGTGGATAGTGGTCAGTGGACAGGAAGTGGGGTATATTGATGCAAATGTGTATCGGGTCACTGTCGGCTTTGCCGACAGTGAAAAAAATATACCGAGCCGCAAATGAGACGAATTTGCAGGCAAACATCAACGAAATCGCTGTCGGCCGTGCCGACCTTGACAGAGAGGGGAGATTGTGGTATAATCAGAAAAAAACCGGAAGACCGGACAGGAGGAGCTTTTATGGATTGTTTGTTCTGTAAGATAATAAACGGCGAGATACCTTCAACGAAGGTGTATGAGGACGATATGTGCCTTGCCTTCAATGATATCGACCCGAAGGCACCCACACACATACTCTTCATACCGAAGAAGCATATAGGCTCGTGCGCAGAGGTGAATGAGGAAAATTCCGCGTATGTGTCCCATATATTCGAGAAGATAGCACAGGTCTCGAAGGATAAGGGCATGACCGACGGCTTCAGGGTAGTGTCCAACTGCGGCGTTTCCGCAGGTCAGACAGTACCGCATCTGCATTTCCATGTAATGGCAGGCAGAGAGTTCACATGGCCTGCAGGCTGATTATGTGAATATTAAACAAGAGTACATATAAAATTTAGGCTGTATTGGCAAATTGCCACAAATACAGCCTTAATTTATGTGCAAATCATGAATTGATTATTTAGTGAGAATGTAGTATAATACAAACATGACGAGTCAAGCGTAATGTTTCAAACATAACACTATCCTCTCTTAAAATCTTTCCATAAAAAGCGGTCATCTCATGATGACCGCTTTTTATGTGTATGTATGATCTATGCCTTTGCGGGTTCGGACTTTCTGCCGTTGATGATCTCAGCGAAGCCGGTCTGACGGAGCGAATGCTCGAGTGCGAAGTAAAGGGGTACTGCGATCACTACAGCAAGTATGCCGTTTATGGAGGATGTCAGCGCGTTTACGCCTACCTTGGCGAGCGCTACGGAAGAAGGCTCACCGAGAAGTATCTGGGATACATAGGTCTTTGCAAGGTAGAGTATGATGTATACTACCTGTCCTGCAGCAGCAGCACCGATAACAGCCGCCTTGTTGTGACCCTTGCGGCGGAGTATGCCCGCGGTGAAGCCCATTGCGAACTTTGACAGGAAGGTATAGGGCGCGGAGGTGATATATACCGGGTCGAGCATATCGTAGAGAGCGGCGCCTATACCCGAAGAGAGACCGCCCTGTATGCCTCCGAAAAGCAGACCTGCCAGAAGGCACATGGAGTTGCCGAGGTGGATGCGGGTAACGAGTCCGCCGTTGGGTATCTTGATCTGAAAATAGTTGCCGATAAATACAAGTGCAGCCATAAGGCCTACGGTAACGATCCTCAGTATCACATAGTTGGTTTTGTTTTTCATTTTTGCCACTTCCTTTGTGTTTGTTTGTGATTAAATCATACCGCATAGGTGGGAAAATTGCAAATCCGCATGACCGCTCCGAAAATTCCATTCGCTTGTGCGATATGCACATTAAACAGTCGATGCCAAGTTAGCACATCTATGCCATTTGCACAATGCAAAAAGCGTCAATATCCGACCGGTTTCGGGACGATGGAAATTTGCACATTTATCGTCAGGATAAGAGCGCAAAAAATGGGGAATGCGCTGAAATTTATGTTTTTTCAAATTCGATGGTACTTTTTTTATGAATATTGAAAGTATACATAAAAAAACACGGTTAACGAAAGCTATTGCGGCAAATGGTCAAAATTTAGTGAAATTTTAGAAAAAACCTTGAAAACTACGCGGTTTTGATGTATAATAACTGTGTTTGACAAAATGATAAAGTAAATGACAATAAATGGGATAGAATGACTAAGACAGGAGGAGCGAGCCTTTGAAAACAGATAATATACCCGACAGCAAAGATGCAGCAGCAAAGAATGCTTCCGCGGATAAGCCCGCCGCTGATACGGTGAACAAGATCGCTGCTCAGGCTGCGAAGACGGCTGAGGCCGATGCAAAGAAAAAGAAGCCGACCCGGAAGAAGCGGATGAAGAAGGACATAACCGACCCGAATACTCCGATGGCAAGGCTCCTGCTCATACCGTCACTTGCCGGAGTGCTGCTGTTCTACATAGTGCCTTCGTTCATAGTTGCGTTCTACTCCATCGTTGATAATCCCATATCCAAGCAGTTCGTGGGCATACAGAACTTCAAGAACCTGTTCGGCAGCCTTGCGTTCACGACAGCAGGAAAGAATACTATGCTGCTGTCCTTCACGGCAGTGCCGGCAGCGGTAATACTTTCGCTGATGCTTGCGAACGTGCTCAATTCCAAGATACCCGGGAAGAGCATGCTGAGAACGTTCTTCCTTTCGCCGATGATGGTGCCTGTGGCATCGGTCGTGCTGATATGGCAGGTAATGTTCCACCATACGGGCTCGGTCAATGCAATGCTGACATGGCTGCAGAAGTCACATATCGGTACGCTCATACACTGCATAGACGATACCGTGACCACGATGTTCGGCGGCGCACCTCATCCCCTTACGGACTGGGGCAGCATAGACTGGCTCAAATCCGACAAGTCCATGATAGTCATAGTGCTGCTGTTCCTGTGGAAGAATCTCGGATACAACATGATACTCTTCCTCTCGGCACTCAACAATATACCCAAGGATCTCATAGAAGTGGCAGACCTTGAGGGCGCATCCCCGATGTGGAGAATGGTGCATATCAAATTCCGCTATCTTTCGCCCACATTCATGTTCGTGACGATAATGTCCCTGATAAACTCGTTCAAGCTGTTCCGCGAGGTATACCTGCTGACGGGCGACTATCCCCACGAGAACCTGTTCATGCTGCAGCATTTCATGAACAACACGTTCAGGACGCTCGACTATCAGAAGCTTTCGTCGGCGGCACTGGTCATGGCTGCGGTCATGGTGCTGATCATCGGCGTGCTGTTCACGATAGAGAGCATATTCGGGAGGGATGTTGAGGAATGAAAGCTGTTGAGACCAAAAAGAAAAGACGGCGCGGCACTCTGCTTTCCCGCATAAATCTGCTTCTGATGACCCTGTTCGCAGGCACCGCTGCGGTAATATTCCTCATGCCTACGGTGCTCACGATCACCAATTCATTCATGTCGCAGACAGAGATATCGGCAAACTACGGCGTTATCTTCTCGGCTGCCACCGACGGCAAGACCTTCATATCCAAAGAAGTCAACCTGAAATTCATACCCGATATAGTATCCGGGTCACAGTACATCACGGTGCTGCTGAAAAGTCCCGATTATCTGCTGAAATTCTGGAATGCGATGATACTCACCGTTCCGATTGTACTTTTCCAGATAGTTGTGGCACTCGGGGCATCCTACTCATTCGCCAGACTTACGGGCAGGCTCAAGGAGATAATATTCTTCCTGTATATCGTGGTAATGCTGATGCCATATCAGGTAACGCTCGTGCCCAACTACCTTGTGTCCGACAAGCTGGGCCTTCTCAATACCCGTCTTGCCGTAATACTCCCCGGTATATTC
The DNA here is from genome assembly GCA_017410745.1 of Oscillospiraceae bacterium. Classification (GTDB taxonomy): domain Bacteria; phylum Bacillota; class Clostridia; order Oscillospirales; family Ruminococcaceae; genus Huintestinicola. Next base: position 7,919 of record JAFPPJ010000160.1, on the reverse strand, counting down.
TCGCCCTTTGCGGTGTACCTGCTGACAAAGGCGATGCGAAGGATACCGAAGGTATACTATGAAGCGGCGATGCTTGACGGTGCGAGCGAATTCGTGATTTTCACGAACATAAGCCTGCCGATGGTCAGCAGCTCGCTGTTCTCCGTAATGCTGCTGATATTCATAGACTACTGGAACATGGTAGAGCAGCCGCTTATCCTGCTTTCGGATGAAACACTGCATCCGCTGTCGGTCTTCCTCTCAAAGATAAATACGCAGGAGACCGGACTTGCCTTTGCGGTGGCGGTAATATATATGATGCCGTCCCTTCTGCTGTTCCTCTACGGTGAGGATGCCCTGGTAGAAGGCATCGCAAGCTCGGCAACGCTTAAATAACAGTCGGAAGGAGTGCTTGTATGAACGATCAGACGTCAAATACCAACAAAAGAAAAGACATAATCAAGAATGTGGCGATCATATTCCTGTCGGTATTACTGCTGCTCACATTCTTTTCAAACACGATAATGAACTACTCCCTGCCTCAGGTATCTTATGTGTATCCCGCACAGGCTACCGTATCCGAGCAGATAAAGGGAAGCGGCTCTGTTGAGCCTGCGGAGACCTACGAGGTAAAGAGCCAGAGCACGCGCGAGGTCAAGGCTGTGCTCGTATCGCAGGGCGACAAGATAAAGCCCAACGATCCCATATTCGAGCTTGAGACCAGCGAGCCCACCGAGCTCAAGGAAGCCGAGAAGGAACTCGAAAACCTCGAATTTGCTTACAGGAAGCTCCTTGTAGGCGACAGCAAGAACTATGACAAGGACTTTGCTGCAATAGACAAGGCTCAGAAGGAGCTTGACGAGCTCAGGAGAGAGCTCGACGAGCTCAACAGCCAGTACGATGCGGCTCACAACAAGACCGATGATCTCTCCGTAGCAAACAGCGAGGAGAAGAAGATAAAGCAGGAGGGCGACAGGCTCACCCGTGAGAGGGATGACCTCAAGGCTCAGCTTTCTGCTGTTGACACCGAGGATATGATAGACCTCCGGGGCGACAACTATGACCGTCTCTACGCTGCAAAGCAGGCTGTAAAGGATGCCGAAAAGGCTCAGAAGGAAGCTGATGAGGCATACGATAAGAAGAACACCGAGCTCAGCGGCAAGACAGACAAGTCCAAGGAAATACTTGAAAAGCAGAATGAGATATACACCCTGCAGACAAAGAACGAGCAGCTCTACAACCAGATCGCAGAGGCTGTCGAGGGCGAGGATGTAACATCCATAAGAAACAGCATCGCTGACAACAATGCCAAGATTACCACACTTTCAAGGGAGATATCCGAGCTCAACAATTCCAATATGGAATCCAAGCAGGCACAGAATACCCTCAAGCAGTATCAGAAGAAAAAGGACGATGCTGCCAAGAAGGTGACTGCTGCCAAGGACGCACTCGCTGATACCACCCGTGAGATAAAGCTTAGCCTCAAGAGGCAGATAAACGATCTCGAGGAGCAGATACGCCGCAATACAGAGCTGGCAGATGCTGCGGCTGAGAAGAAGACCACTGCCGAGGAATCCGGTCTCAAGACCGAGGGCAAGCTCAAGGAAGCCATAAGGGAAAAGGAAAAGGAGATCACCTCAAAGGAAGCATCCATAAGGGATCTGCGCACCGATCTCGAGGTAAAGCGCAAGTCCGATGCATCCACCGCGCAGACCAATGAGATAGATATCGAATCCAAGCAGCGCGAGATAGAGAGACAGAAGGAAAAGATAGAGAAGATAAAGAAGGACAACGAGGGCGACCAGTATGTACGCTCGAAGGTGGGCGGAACGGTAGACTCCCTCAATATAACTGTCGGCCAGAAGATAGAAGCGGGCTCAGTCCTTGCCAAGATCAATGTGGATGATATGGGCTACAAGCTTCAGTTCTCCGTAAAGGCTGATCAGGCAAGAAAGGTCAGGGTCGGCGACAAGGCTGAGATAACAGGCTGGTACTTCGGCGGCGACGACGTTGTGATCACTCTCAAGGAGATAAAGAACGATACGAGCACACAGGGTCAGAAGACACTGGTATTCTCCGTAACAGGCTCTAACATCACCAACGGTGAGACTCTCTCGGTCGGCCTCGGAAGCAAGGGTCAGACCTATCCTCAGGTGCTCCCCAACAATGCTCTGCGTCACGACGGAAACGGCGACTACGTCCTCGTTATGGAATCAAAGAGCAGTCCTCTCGGAAACAGATATGTTGCAAGCAGATACGACGTACAGAAGATCGTCAGCAACGATACCAAGACAGCGGTGTCCGGACTTACGGGAAGTGAGTATGTAATAACCACATCCAACAAGCCCATAGAGCCCGGTCAGAACGTAAGACCCACCGACACGAACTGATAAGGAGTGCAGCTGATGAATACATCCGGCATGGATGAGAAAAATGAGCAGGTACAGGTCACGCCGAAAAAGGATCACCGGTTCCAGAAGCTGCTCATAATAGTCAATGCAGTTCTGCTTCTTCTTGCAGGCGCTGTGCTTATATATGTACGGAGCATGTCGCAAAAGTACAGACCAAACGTACCAGATGTATGGACGACACCTGAAAAGGAGTATTCGCAGATCTCGGTATATTTCCCGTCGACCCGCGCATTCGACATACAGAGCGTATATACATACAGGGGCCAGATACAGAATGCACTCAAGACAGCGGCTCTTGTGGATAAGGACGCAAAGTCCATGCAGTGGGCAGACTGTGCATACGGTGAGACCGTCAAGCCCATCGCATCCGAAGACAGAACGGTGGATGAGGTGCTGGTAACTGTAACGACAGGCGATTTCTTCGTGTTCCATCCGCTTGAGCTGGTTTCGGGCTGCTTTTATTCGGACAATGACATAAATCTTGACTGTGTGGTCATAGACGACCTTGCGTCATGGAGACTGTTCGGCGGCATGGATACAGCCGGCATGACCATCAAGATCGAGGACAGGATATATACCATATCCGGCGTGGTGCGCTCTCCTCAGTCGCACTCCGATCAGATAGCCTATGGTTCGGTGCCTCATATATATGTTCCGTATATGTCGCTCAAAAGCGGCATGACCGTATATGAGATGTGCATACCCGAGGCAGTAGAGGGCAATGCCAAGAAGATGGCAGAGGAAAATATACAGGACGCAGTCATAATCGACCAGACCGACAGATTTGACATAATAAAGCTGGTGCAGGGCTATAAGAACCTTGATGACAGCATCATGATAAGGACAGGCTTTGCATATCCGTGGTTCGAGAACAGTCTCAGGGCTGCGGAGCTCAAGGCGAGGATGTTCGCATTCCCGATGGCACTGCTGATGCTGATACCCGCATTTTCGTCGGTATACCTGCTGTTCTTCATATTCAAGCTCCTCGGCAGACTGTTCCTGTTCATACGTGACAGGATAGAAGACCGCCGTCAGATACGCCTGAAAAAGAACTACGAACGCACACATCCAAAAACCACATGAACAAAGAAAGAGAAAGGAAAACTATGAACAAAAGCATAAAGAAGACACTTTGCGTACTCACAGCAGTACTCGTAGCATCTGCAGGCTTTGCATCCTGCAAGTCCAAGAACGATCCCAACAATAATCAGTCCTCGCAGAGCGGCGTTGTTCAGTCTGCAGAGAGCGCCAAGAGCACTCTCGCATTCAAGCCCTCTGAGATACTTGCTCCCGAAGGTTCAGCAATAAACGGCTCTGTTGCATACCGCGACGGACTGTACTATGCGTGCTCGAGCAAGTACAACGATGACGGCACTTCGGAGGCAAAGGTGCTCGTATTCGATGAGAGCGGACTAAAGACCGAGATACCCGTGAACAAGTGCTCTGCAGAGGAATGGGGCACCTTCATGGGAGAGCTGAAGATCGGTGATGACGGCTCCGTGACAGTAGTATATATGCTGTATGACAACTCCGATGAAGGCAAGAACAAATACACGCTGTACAAGTTCGACAAGGACGGAAATCAGATAAGCAGCGAAGATATGAGCGATGTGTTCAACATTGACTCAGACGATGACAGAGCATATATGTCGAATTTCCTCTTTGACAAGGACGGAAATCTCATCATCAATTTCTCTTCGAGCATAAGGGTCGTATCTCCCACAGGCGAGAAGCTGTTTGATATCCCCATGGAGAACGAGAACAGCTATATCAACTCCCTTATCACCACTAACGCAGGCGTGCCTGCATTCCTTTACACCGAGTGGACATCGGGCGAGACCAAGTACACACTTATTGAGATAGATGTAAATGCAAGGGGCAAGGGCAAGACATATGACCTGACTGCTGCAATGGCATACATCGTATATCCCGGAAGCGGCGATTTTGTATGCTATACCAAGTCTGATACAGGTATATCGGGCATCAGGGCAGACGGCTCAAGGGAGAACGTGCTCAACCTCCTCAACCTGGGCGTTGACAACTCCGGTTCCGATTCATTCGTAGTAAATTCCGACGGCTCCTTCGTTATGAGCATGTGGGATATGGAAACGGGAAGCACCAAGATAGTACACGTCAAGCCCGTAGACCCCAGCACTGTCAAGGAAAAGAAGATAATCACCCTCGGATGCTATTCCATCCCCTGGAATCTCCGCAGTGCTATCGCTGACTTCAACAAGAAGAACGATGAATTCGTCATTGCGACAATGAGCTATTCCGATACCAATGATACTGCATCGGATGCGGCGCTCACAAAGTTCAACAATGAGCTGCTTACCGGAAATATCCCCGACATACTGCTCGTTGACCCGACTATGCCCTATCAGAGCTATGTGGCAAAGGGGCTCTTTGCAGACCTCTATCCCGTGATAGATGCAGACCCCGATATGTCGCGCGAGGATATACTCCCCAATGTGCTCACAGCACTCGAGACAGACGGCAAGCTCATGTCTATGGCGACTTCCTTCACTGTACAGACATTTGCCACAAAGCCCGAGTTCGTTGACAATGAAGGCTATCTGAGGATGTCTGCTGCCAGCGAGGCTGCTGCATCCACAGGCGCATCGCTCGGCGCAGCAATGAACCGCGAGGATTTTCTCAAGATGGGAATATACTTCTCCGATTACATCGACCTCAAGAACCGCAGCTGCAATTTTGACAACGATTCGTTCAAGCTGCTGCTCAACGAGTCGAAGAAGCATCCCGAGACCATCGACTGGGATGAATGGATGAATGATCCGGATTCTCAGCTCAATATGGAAAAGGCGTTCATCGAGGGCAGGGAACTGCTTCAGAGCGTGAACTTCTCATCCTTCGACTTCTACTCCGACAGGGCACATCTCGGTGATAACTATGTATTTACCAACTTCCCCTCCGAGTCACCTGTGACCAAGTCCATACTCACACCCGGCATACGCCTTGCGATATCCGAGAAGTCAGCCAACAAGCAGGCTGCATGGGACTTCATCGAGGAGGTCATGAAGAAGACCCTCCACGCAGATCCCTATACATGGTGGAGTGAGGACGGTGCATCACATACCGTTGAAGATGATATAAGATATGATACATTCGACGGACTGCCCGTGATAAAGAAGGATTTTGAGACCCTCAAGGAACATGCTACCGACCGCAATCATTACTACGATGAGAAGGGCAAGGCAGTATACGAGGACCGCACGGTCTGGATAGCAGACAGCGAGGTCAAGGTCAATGACATGACCAAGGAAGAGGTACAGGCTATCGCAGATTCTATAACTTCCTGCAATACTGCGCTCGAATCCTATGAGGAGATATACAACACTATCATCAAGGATGAGGTGCAGAACTTCTGGGCAGGTACTACCACCGCCGAACAGGCAGCGCAGATGGTACAGTCGAGAGTATCGCTCTATATAAGCGAACATTATTGATATAGGGCTCGGAGACCCGCATATCAAGTTCAGAAAGGAAGAGACTATTGAATAAGATCAAAAGAGCTCTGTGCGTACTCAGCGCAGCAGCGGTCATAGCTTCGGTATCTGCAGGCTGTCAGAGCAAGAACACGAATACAGGAACAGGTACATCCAGCGTTGCAGATGAACAGACTATGGCGAAGGAACTTTCCTACAAGGTAGAGAACGTAAGTGTACCCGAGAACTATACTGTCAGCAAGATATGCATGCATGGCGGGATGTACTATGCTTCATGCGACGATGGAAACAAGAGGATACTCATATGCTTCGATGACACCGGAGCAGTCAAGTGGGAGACCGTAGTCAGGGAGGACGAAGAGGGAGGCAATATCTCATCACTCGGTGTGCCCTGCATAGATGATGCGGGCAATATCACTGCGGTGATCTCTACCATAACCCCGGACTATACCCAGTCGACCTTTGAAATAGTGAAGTTCACCAATGACGGCACACTCACCGATACCATAGATATTACCAAGTCTATGCCCAATGAAGGCAAAAATGTATGGCTCATGGGCTATGTTCAGGACAAGTCCGGAGCCCTTGCCATCAATTTCGGCGATACTATCACGGTCGTAGATGCCGCCGGAGGCAAGATCGGCGATATCACCGGGAACAGTGATACGGAGTATGTGATATCCCTCGTTGTCACCAATAAGGGAGAGCCTGCATATGTATCCATGAACTTCTCTGCGGGCAAGTCCAAGATCACTACCATAGATACCAAGACTGCCCATATAGGCAAGGAGTATATGCTCGACGGCCTTACCGCATATGCATACGACGGCACCGGCGATTACCTCTGCTATATCCAGTCCGATACCGGTATCGGCGGCATAAAGGAAGACGGCTCGCGCGAGAGCGTGGTAAATCTCCTCAACCTCGGCGTGAACAATTCCGACATAGAGAGCGTTGCGGTAGGCGATGACAAGACATTCCTCACCATCGGCTACGATCAGGATCTCGGCAGGACTGCCGTGACCCGTATCAAGCCATCTGACGTGAAGATAGACAAGACTATCGTAACTCTCGGCTGCTTCAACATTAACTATGTGGTAAGAAACAGTATCGCACGCTTCAACAAGACCAATGACAAGTATGTGATATACGTCAACAGCTATGCCGACAAGAACGACACCTCCAATGAGGAAGCTGCAATGACGAAGTTCAACAATGAGATACTCACAGGCAATATCCCGGATATACTGCTCATAGATCCTGCTATGCCCTATGACAGCTATGTGGCAAAGGGACTTTTCACGGATCTGTATCCCCTTATAGATGCAGACCCCGATATATCCCGCGACGATCTTATGCCCAACGTGCTCAGCGCATACGAGAAGGACGGCAAGCTGATGTCGATAGCTCCGGTATTCAATCTCTCCACCAATGCTACATCGGGCAAGTATGTCGATGATAACGGCTTCCTTACCCTGTCTCAGTCAAAGGAGATAACCGAAGCCCTCGGCGATGCCAAGATAGGCGGAGTGCTCACAAAAGCAGAGTTCCTCAAGAACGCAATGTACTTCTCGGACTTCATCGACTTCGGCACAGGCAAGTGCGATTTCAACAATCCCGCATTCATAAGCATACTCGAGGAGTCGAATAAGCATCCCCTGGATAACGAATCCGACTGGATGAGCGATCCCGATGCCAGAGATGAAAATATGATGGCTCTGAAGAACGGCAAGGATGTTATATACAACCTTGAGATATCGGGCTTGGATCTGTCATACGAGCTGCCCTACTTCCCCGATGATTTCACCTTCACTAATTTCCCGACGGACAGACCTACTTCCAAGGCACTGATAGCACCCCGTGTTACCTTTGCGATATCGGAAAAGTCCACACACAAGGATGCAGCGTTCAAGTTCATAGAGGCTTCCATAAAGACCGCTGTAGAGAAGAACCCTCGTGAATGGTATGATATCCAGGGCAACCGCCACAGAGTAGAGGACGATATAGAGTACTCATCGTGGTACGGTCTTCCCATATACAGACCCGATTTCGAGCTGGTCGC
>JAFPPJ010000159.1 GCA_017410745.1 Oscillospiraceae bacterium | reverse complement strand
GGCAGTTATCGTCATGCGATATGGTTTCATGTATGATCTCGTACTTTACATATGCGGGTAGAACCATCATTGTTCCTCCGCTTCCGTGATCTTTTTTAAAAAGTGATTTTCCTGTTCAAGGTAGGTGATTTCATGTTCAAGCTGTTGAATCCGCTTTCTGAGATTGGCTTCAGTGCTCTTATTCTGCTGACGATGGTTGTTTCGGCGCAGATCAGTGAAGCCTTCCTCTCTGCCGGCTGACTTTTCCAGTTCTGCACAAAATTCTCCATACGCTTTCTTCCTATGACGTCAACATCAAACCCCGCATCAGAGAATATCTTCTGTAAGGGCTCATGACTCCACAGCCTGTCGTATGCGATCTTCTTGAATTACTGATGTGAATGTTATCGCCTTTTCGTAACGTTGGCGACATATGGATTTTCGCGCAGCTTCCTGACTTGCTCAGCGGTCAGATGATATATACTCATATACACTCATCCCTTCTCTTGACTTGTGTATATTCTACCAGAAACTATCCCATTTGTCCACTGTCCGATTATCGGGGTCACTTCTTTTTGCTTATGTCCGATATTCGGGGACGTCGTTCACTTCCCTAAATTAGAGGTGTCCGATTTTATGGGTATAGTTTAAACCTGCTAATTATACCGTATGCTAAACCCTAGACCCTATACCCTAGACCCTAAATTTATATATGTTGCCTATTGACAACCGCCCCGATATGGTGTATAATCTAATTTGCGAATGAAATTCATTTTCATTTTCACTTATTCATATTTTCATGTATTCATATCAAGGTGATACTATGGCTAAATATAATACCAATCAGCGCAGAGAGCTTGCGGCGTTCCTGTCGCAGCATCCGGACGAGCTGATGACGGCGCAGGAGATATCCGAGCAGGTAGACCAGAGCGTGAGCTCCGTTTACCGCAACCTTGAGCTCCTCGAGAACGAGGGGAAGGTCACACGCCAGCCCAAGGACGGCTGCCGCGAGATGCTTTTCCGCTATATGGCATCGGAGCACTGCGCGGACATGATACATATGTGCTGCTCGGAATGCGGCAGGACGATGCATATGGACGAAAATACAGCGAAGACGCTGTGTGATATGCTCTCCTCCGACGGCTTCGGAGTAGACAGGACAAAGACGGTCATATACGGCGTGTGCCGTGACTGCGGAGGGAACAGATGAAAAAGCTCCTATCACTTATACTTGTGACCATCCTGCTGTGCGGCTGCACCGCACACGCCCATCAGCAGGATGGCGGCATGAAGGTCATATGCACATCCTTTGCGTTGTATGACTGGGCCGTGAATATATCGGGCGGCAATGCGGACATAACCTATCTTCTCTCGGCGGGCGAGGATATGCACAGCTTCCAGCCCACCGCCGATGATATAATAAACATCACGACCTGCGACGTGCTGATATACACGGGCGGCGAGTCCGATATATGGATAGACGAAGCCGTGCAGAAGGGCACATCTGGTCAGATAGTCCGCCTTATGGACAGGAACGACCTCTCCCTCGAGGAGGAAGAAGTCGAGGGTATGCAGAGCGCAGAGGAAGACGAGGAAGAAGAGGCATACGATGAGCATATATGGCTCTCCCCTGCCCGCGCCCCGGAATACTGCAAAATGATCGCGGACGGCTTTATCAAGGCTGACCCCGCCAATGCTGCCGCATATACCGACAATCTCAACAGATACACCGCCGCGCTCGATGCCCTGAATGCCGAATACAGCGAGCTTTCGGGCGGCACATTCATAGTGGCGGACAGGTTCCCCTTCCGCTATCTCGCCCATGACTGCGGACTTGAGTACTATGCGGCATTCTCGGGCTGCTCCGCAGAGAGCGAGGCCTCCTTCGAGACAGTCACCTTCCTCACGGATAAGGCAAACGAGCTGAAAGTCCCCGTCATATTCGTAATAGACGGCTCCGACGGCAGGCTCGCACGCACCATCGCCGACGGATGCGAGACCGCTCCCGAGACGGTCGTGCTCGATTCGATGCAGTCGGTGAAGAGCACCGATGAATACAGGGGATATATCGAGCGCATGGAATACGATCTTGAACAGCTCAAAAAGGGTGTTGCACATGCTGAAAGCTGATGATCTTGCAGTAGGATATGACGGACGCGCCGTGCTTTCGGGGCTTTCCTTCACCGTGCACAAGGGCGACTATCTGTGTATAGTCGGCGAGAACGGCTCGGGCAAGACTACGCTCATGCGCACTATGCTCGGCCTTATCCCGCCCGTATCGGGAAAGATCACCACTAAGGACGGCTTCTCCCTCTCGCAGATAGGCTTTCTCCCTCAGCAGACGGACGTGCAGAGGGATTTCCCCGCCACCGTGCGGGAAATAGTCCTGTCGGGCGTGACGGGCAAAATGAAGGGCTTTTTCTATACCCGTGAGGACAAGCAGAATGCGGAGCGCAACATGAAGCGTCTTGGCATCGAAGCCCTGAAGAACAGGAGCTACAGCGAGCTTTCGGGCGGTCAGCAGCAGAGAGTACTGCTGGCAAGGGCGCTGTGCGCCGCAGAGGAAATGATCCTGCTCGATGAGCCAGTGACGGGGCTCGACCCCGAGACCACCAATGAGATGTACCAACTCATCGCACGTCTCCATAAGGACGGGGTCACCGTAGTTATGATTACTCATGATATGGATGCCGCCCTTAAATATTCCACACATATCCTGCAGCTTGGCGACAGGCAGCTCTTCTGCGGAAGCGTGCAGGATTTCGTCTCCAGAGGTGAGCACGATGCTTGACAGACTTGCGTACTATATGGAGTATCCCTTCGTGCGCTATGCGATAATAGTGGCGGTGCTGACTGCGCTCTGCTCCTCGCTGCTCGGCGTGACGCTCGTGATGAAGCGCTTCTCCTTCATCGGAGACGGCCTGTCACATGTGGCATTCGGCGCAATGGCAGTGGCAGCGGTAACGGGCATAACAAATGATATGCTCCTGATCATGCCCGTGACGGTCATATCCGCGGTGCTTCTGCTGAGGGGCGGACAGCACACCAAGATAAAGGGCGATGCCGCGATTGCGATGATATCGGTGAGCGCCCTTGCCATTGGCTACCTGCTGATGAATGTATTTCCCGTATCCGCAAATGTGTCGGGAGATGTTTGCAGCACACTGTTCGGCGCAGCCTCCATAATCACGCTTTCACCCAAGGATGTGCTGGTATGCGCTGTCATGTCCGTGGTGGTGATAGTGCTGTATGTGCTGTTCTACACAAGGATATTCTCCGTGACCTTTGATGAGAGCTTCTCCAAGGCGGTGGGGATACATACCGAGCGCATCAATCTCATGACCGCCATAGTCACCGCAGTGGTGATAGTGCTGGCCATGCGCCTTGTGGGCTCGCTGCTCATATCCGCACTGGTGATATTCCCCGCAATGGCGGCGATGCGCGTGTACCGCAGCTATCTTGCGGTCACCATATGCTCTGCGGTCATATCCGTGGTATGTGCGGCGGCAGGTCTGCTCATATCCCTTCTTGCATCGACCCCCTCCGGCCCTACCATCGTGGCGGCAGATATTGCAGTGTTCCTCATATTCACACTGATAGGACGTTTTCGGAGATGATGATATGCATGATATAATGGATCCGTCGGGCTTTGTCCTGCTTGCCGATGCAGTCCCCGGCATAATACAGGAGATACGCTACTACTCCACCTACAACTTCATAGGCGAGCGCATAGACGGTTATGAAGAGCCTGTCGCCCTGCTCACGAGGGAAGCGGCGCGCGCCCTCAAGGAAGTGAGCTTCGAGCTTGCGGTACAGGGCTACCGCCTGAAAATATACGACGCCTACCGCCCCGCAAGGGCAGTACGACAGTTCGTGATGTGGGGCATAGAGGATACCGACATCCGCATGAAGCCCTATTTCTACCCCGATCTTGTGAAGCAGGAGCTCTTCGCCAAAGGATATATCGCATCCCATTCGAGCCACAGCAGGGGCAGCACGATAGACCTGACGCTGTTTGATATGCAGACCGGCAAGGATGTTGATATGGGCAGCCCCTTTGATCTGTTCGATGTGAAGTCCCACCCCGACTGCCGTGACCTCACCGACGAACAGTATGGCAACAGGATGACCCTGCGAAATTCTATGCTCCGCCACGGCTTTGCCCCCATCGACTGCGAATGGTGGCACTTCACGCTCGACGGCGAGCCCTACCCCGATACCTACTTTGATTTTCCCGTATCTTCCGCATATCTGCGCAGATAAAGGAATTAGGGTATAGGGTCTAGGGTATAGTTGTAAACCTGCGGCTCACAACATTCTTTACAAAAAATATACCGCCTCCATTTTACGCCGGAGGCGGTATAACTATTCCTGTATGTCTTTCATATTTTGGATATGTGGTGTCCGAAAACAAGGGCTTTCTAAAACTATACCCCAGACCCTAGACCCTAAATCAGAAGCATGGTCTGCCCACTGCTTTGTTCACGCCGCAGCCCGCGCATTTCTCGCGGCAGTTCGGCGTAGGTGTGCTGCTGTGTGCAAGCATATTCTCATGTATGAGGAATCGCTTGTCTATCATATAGTCGAGATGATCCCAGGGGAACACCTCATCATAGGAGGAAGCACGGTTGGCATATCTCGCCATGTCTGTGCCTGTCTCTGCGGCAGCCTCCACCCATCTGTCTATATCAAAGTATTCGTCCCATCCGTCAAGCTTTGCGCCCTTGCGCCATGCACGCTCGATCACGTCGCCCACGCGCCTGTCACCCTTTGCAAGGAAGGCTTCGAGCAGGCTGACACGGTAGTTGTGATAGCTCACGTTCATGTATCTCTTGCCCTTTGTGGCATCGAGCAGTATCTTCTGACGGCGCTTTATCTCGTCGCGTGTGATCTGCGGCTCGAACTCGAAGGGCGTGAAGGGCTTGGGCACGAAGGTGGCACAGGATATGGATATGGACAGCTTCATTCCCTTGGGTCTGTCCTTCATCTGGAAGTATATATCGGCTATTTTCAGCGCAAGGTCGGCGATGCCCTGTATATCCTCGTCTGTCTCTGTGGGGAGCCCCATCATGAAGTACAGCTTTACCGCAGAATACCCCTGTGAAAAGGCTATGCTGCAGCCGGAAAGTATCTCCTCCTCTGTGATGTTCTTGTTTATGACATCGCGCAGGCGCTGTGTGCCTGCCTCGGGCGCAAAGGTGAGACCGCTGCGCCTTATGGTGGCGAGCTTCTTCGCCAGCTCCTCGCTGAATGCATCTATTCGCATGGAGGGAAGCGCCAGATTTACCATATTGCTGTCGGTATAGTCGGATACGCTTTCAAGCAGCTCTGCTATACCGGAATGGTCGGCGGTGGAGAGCGATGCAAGGGACAGCTCCTCATAGCCCGTGCTTTCGCACAGCGCCTTCGCCTTTCCTGCTATATTCTCGGGTGAGCGCTCACGATAGGGGCGGTAGATAAAGCCCGCCTGACAGAAGCGGCATCCTCTTATACATCCGCGAAGCACCTCTACCACCGCACGGTCATGCACTATCTCCGTGAACGGCACAACAAAGCTGTCGGGATAGAACACTTTATCAAGGTCGGCTATTATGCGCTTGCGCACCTTTGCAGGCACGCCCCCGCGGTTGGGCACTACCTGTGCCACAGTGCCGTCCTCATTGTAGGTGACATCGTAGAAGGAGGGCACATACACTCCTTCTATACCAGCAGCCGCTTCGAGGAACTCGGTCTTGCTGCATCCCTGCGCCTTCATGCGCTCGTACAGCTCCATAACCTCGATGTTGAGCTCCTCGCCCTCACCGATGAAGAACATATCTATGAAGTCCGCAAGAGGCTCGGGGTCACAGGCGCAGGGGCCGCCCGCACATACGATGGGGTCGTCCTCTCCCCTGTCCTTGCTGCGCACCTCGAGCCCCGCAAGGTCGAGCATATTGAGCACATTGGTGTAGCACAGCTCATACTGCAGGGTAAAGCCGATGAAGTCCGCATACTTTATGGGCGTGAGCGTCTCAAGGCCATAGAGGGGTATGCCCTCTTTGCGCATCTGCTCCTCAAAATCGGGCATAGGCGCAAATACCCTCTCGCACTGCCATCCCTCATGACGGTTCTTCAGCGAGTAGAGTATCTTCATCCCTATGTGGCTCATGCCAATATCATATGTATCGGGGAAGCAGAAGGCAAAGCGCACCCTCACCTCATCCGCGGGCTTGACCACGGAATTGAGCTCTCCGCCGATATAGCGGGAGGGGTTGCGCACCGTCAGCAGCACCCGTTCTATCTTTTCTCTGATATCTTCCATATTCTCCAATTCGTTCTATCCGACGAAGTGACCCATGATCCCGGCAATGACGGGGCGCAGCGCAAGGGCTGCGAGCGCCGCAGCGGTGAGCACCGCTATTATGCGCGGGATATTCTTCAGTATCACGCTCTCTTTTTCCCGGGCAAGCCCTCTCTCCTCATCAGCCATAACCAGCGACTGCCAGTAGGCGGTGTATCTGGGCTCACCGGGGCACATATGCATAGCGGCGCGGGCATACTGCTCCGCCTTTTGATCGTCGCCCGTATGCTCATATATCTGCGCGGCATTGTAGTACCATCGCGGGTCGGTCTTGGGCATATTGTCGAGCATACGGGCAGCACGCTGATACATCCCCTGTGAGATGTACATCTCCACGAACTCATAGTCGCTTATGCTGCCCGAGCCCTCCATGCCGAACATTTCCCTTATGATGTCGGATATATCCTCATAGGCATAGTAGTGAGTGCCCTTTTCATCCGTCCATGTGCCCGAGGGCGCACCCGAAAAAGACCCGTCACGATAATGGCTCTCCACCCTGACCTCACCGCCCCCGCCCGAGCGTATCGCCTCATATGCGGAGTTTATCTCGCTCATATGCCTGGCGGCGTTCGGATCATCGGGATGCAGGTCGGGATGGAACTGCTTGACGAGCGCACGATATCTCTTCTTAACGTCCTCCTCGGAGGCATTTCGGGGAAGCCCCATCACATCATATGGATTCATAAATCATATCCGGGATCATCGTTCATCTGAAATATGTCTGTGTCAGCTTTCTCAGTTTCTTTGCAGTATCCTTGGCGGGCATCCTGTCCATTCTCCATGCCCAGTTGCCGCCGCCTATGGTGGACGGTGTATTCATCCTTGCACTGCTGTCAAGTCCGAGTACATCCTGCATCTGCAGTATGCATATCTCGGGCACGGATGCCATAGCCGTGCGTATCAGCGCACGGACTACCTTGTCGGGGGCAGAGCGCTTCTTTATGCCGAGATAGCGGCATATGCGCTTCTTTGTGGCCGCATCACAGGAGCGGTACCAGCCGAGCGCCGTGTCATTGTCGTGAGTGCCTATGTATACCACGCTATTCTTGACATAGTTATGCGGGAGATAGCTGCTGTCGTCCCCGCCGAAGGCGAACTCCAGCACATTCATACCGGGATAGCCGCATTCTGCGAGCATCGTATGCACTTCCTCCGTGAGGAAGCCCAGATCCTCCGCCACCAGCTTTACGTCGCCAAGCTCCGCCTTTATCGCATCGAACAGCTCTGTGCCCGGGCCTTTCAGCCATTCGCCGAACTCCGCCGTCTTATCCTCTGCGGGTATGGCATAGAAGGATTCAAAGCCCCTGAAATGGTCTATGCGTGTCAGGTCGAACAGCGCAGATGCGCTCCTCACTCGCTCGCACCACCACTTGTAGCCGTCCGCCTTCATGGCCTCCCAGTCATAGAGGGGATTGCCCCAGAGCTGACCCGTAGGCGCGAACGCATCCGGCGGGCAGCCTGCCACCTTTATCGGCCGCCTGTCCTCATCGAGCATGAACATCCCGGGAGATGCCCACACATCGCTGCTGTCGGCGGACACATATATCGGCATATCGCCGTAAATCTTCACGCCCTTGCTGTTGGCATACGCCTTCAGGCGCATATACTGCTCGAAGAACTTGTACTGCATGAACTTCCATGAGGCTATCTCATCATGATGCTCTTCTCCGAATGCATCGAGGGCAGCCTTGTCGCGCAGCCTGTATTCATCGTCCCACATCGTCCACATCTGCTGTGCGAATGCGGAGCGCAGGGTCATGAACAGTGCATAGTCATCGAGCCATGCGCCGTTCTTGCCGCAGAAATCCTCAAAGTCCTTCTGCTTTGCTGTATCGCCCTTCTTCACAAAGGCGGCATACGCCTTCTGCAGCAGCAGCCTCTTGAAGTATGATAGCTGTGCATAGTCGGAGAACTGCTTGTGCGTGAGTATCTGCAGATCCTTGTCATCCTCACTGAGCAGCCCCTCCCGTATGAGCTGCGTCAGGTCAATGAGCAGCGGGTTCCCCGCAAAGGCGGAATAGCTCTGATAGGGGCTGTCCCCGTAGCCCGTAGGACCTATGGGAAGTATCTGCCAGTAGGTCTGTCCCGCTTTTTTCAGGAAATCCACAAATTCATAGGCACAGGTGCCGAGCGTGCCTATCCCGTAGGGAGACGGGAGAGATGTAATGTGCATGAGTATACCGCTTGATCGCATAATATCCTCCATATCAGCAGGGTCGCCAAAGGCGACTGTTACCCGATACGCATATGTACGAACCGCATATACTATCCTCGGAAGCTAAATTGACGCGTATCGTATGCATATCGGGCATAAGTCTGACAACCGATCACTGACCGCTAAGTCAGACCTTTATCTCTGCGGTGGCGCTCCTGCCCTCGTACTTCTTGAGCACGGGAGCCACGCACTCTGCCAGGAACTCCGTTACCTGCTCGGAGGATCTGCCCGTGTAGTTCTCGGGTATGAGCGTCTTCTCTATATCTTCCTTGGTCAGACCGAAGGAGGGATCTGCTGCGATGCGCTCGATAAGGTCATTGTCGAGACCTTCCTCCTTGACCTGCTTGCCTGCCTGCATAGCATAGGTGCGTATCTTCTCGTGGAGCTCCTGACGATTGCCGCCTCTCTCCACTGCGTCCATCATGATATTCTCGGATGCCATGAAGGGAAGCTCTGCCATTACTCTGCGGCGTACTATCTTGGGATATACCACGAGGCCGGAGGTAACATTTATCATGATGCCGAGTATCGCATCGCACGCAAGGAAGCCCTCTGCAACGGATATACGCTTGTTTGCGGAATCGTCGAGGGTGCGCTCGAACCACTGTGTGCCTGCGGTAAATGCAGGATTGAGCGTATCTATCATGAGGTAGCGTGCAAGTGCGGTGATGCGCTCGCATCTCATGGGATTGCGCTTGTAGGGCATAGCCGACGAGCCTATCTGATTCTTCTCGAAGGGCTCTTCCATTTCCTTGAAGTTCTGGAGTATGCGCATATCATTTGCAAACTTCATCGCGGACTGTGCTATATTAGACAGTGAGGAGAGCACCTGATAGTCGGTCTTCCTCGAATAGGTCTGTCCGGATACGGGTACTACCGCATCAAAGCCCATTTCCTCTGCGATGAGCCTTTCAAGCTCCTTGACCTTGCTGCTGTCCCCGTGGAAAAGCTCCATGAAGGATGCCTGTGTACCGGTAGTGCCCTTTGAGCCGAGGAGCTTGAGGGATGCGGTACGGTATTCGAGCTCGTCCAAGTCGGTGAGGAGCTCGTTTATCCACAGTGTGGCACGCTTGCCCACGGTGGTGAGCTGTGCGGGCTGCAGATGTGTATATGCCAGTGCGGGCATATCCTTGTACTGATCGGCAAATTCGGCAAGCTGCTTTATTACGGTGACGAGCTCGGTCTTTATCAGTTCGAGCGCATCGCGCATGACTATCACGTCGGTATTGTCACCTACATAGCATGAGGTGGCGCCGAGGTGGATGATGCCCGCTGCATTGGGGCATACCTTGCCGTAGGTATATACATGAGCCATGACATCGTGGCGCACCTGCAGCTCACGCTCGGCAGCGCAGTCATAGTCAATGTCGTCTATATGAGCCTCAAGCTCCCTGACCTGCTCCTCGGTAACGGGGAGACCGAGCTTCATCTCTGCACGCGCAAGGGCTACCCACAGCCTGCGCCATGTGGAGAATTTCTTGTCGGCGGAGAAGATATACTGCATATCCTTGCTTGCATATCGGGTACAGAAGGGTGATTCATATGATGATGTATCGTGCATACATAACATCCTTTCGGTAAAATATCGGGCGCACACCGCCCCATAGTATTATAGCATATTATCCCGACAAATGCAATAGACAAGACAAATTTATTGGATTGAGGGTATAGGGTATGGGGGCGAGGGGTTAGGGGAGGAGTAAACTATACCCATAAAATCGGACACGCCTATCAGGGAAGTGAACAACGCCCCCGAATATCGGACAAATGTGATAGTTTCCGTACACAGCAGTACGAGGGCGGCATTCCGCCATTAAATGCTGCACCGGTTACTCAACCCTAAACCATATCGGGGGCATGGGG
>JAFPPJ010000158.1 GCA_017410745.1 Oscillospiraceae bacterium | reverse complement strand
GGTAGGTCTGCTGCGACAGTTCACCCAGCAGATCGGCCATAGCCGGTGATATGCAGTCGGGGCGGGTGGATATGGCAAGACCGACCGTATTCTCATGGGACAGTGCCTCTGCCGCACATCTGCGCAGCTTCTCCGTATCACAGTAGGTGTTGGTGTTCGCCTGGAAATAGGGGATATACAGACCCTTGCCCCACTTCTTCTCATAGACGGCGCACTCATCTGAGAACTGCTCCGCTATGCTCTTGTGCCTGTCTCCTGCAAAATGGCCGCTGCCCTCCGTGCAGAAGGTACAGCCGCCCGTGCCCTTTGTGCCGTCGATATTCGGACAGGTGCATTCTATATTCAGAGGTATCTTCATCACCTTGCATCCGAAGCGGTGACGAAGATAGTAGTCCTGAGTGTGATAACGCTTGTTGTTATCGGAATATTGGAAAGGATTTGGTGTTTTCATAGGGTATAGTATAGCACTATTGCACAAAAATTGCAAGTTGAATTTCATTGTGATACAAAAAATTATCTAAAAATTCATAATTTTATTGACTTTATTCATTGATTTTTTCGTCTAAATGGAGTAAAATATATACAAAAGGGATGCACGGGAAGCCTTATGGGCGTTTAAGTCAGGATTCGCTCCGGGTTTGGTATGGTTTTAAGGAGGGGGCTTCGTATGGGCAGCATAGTTGTTACAGGAGCCGCTGGAGTTATCGGCATCGCAGTTTGTGAGATGCTTATCCATAAAGGCTATAAATTGATCGGTATAGATAATAAGCCGTCGCCTTTCAGCTCGTCGTATTCGGACGGTATGAAATACATACAGGCTGAGGTGACCGACAAGGATATCATGCAGGATGCGCTCGAAGATGCGGACGCACTGATACATCTTGCGTGTTCGGTGGACAATGACATACAGCCGTACCTTTCATCCTCGGATGAGAAGTATTCTTCGGCAGTGGACAAATTCATATATAAGTATGCGGATGCTGCGGGCGTGAAGGTGATATTCATGCTGAGCACCTTCCAGGTGTATGCGCAGCCCAAGAGCCGTGAGCCCGTAAGAGAGACCTTCCAGGAGAAGCCGTTCTCCATCTACGGCAAGCTCAAGCTTTCCAGTGAGAAGGCACTTGAGTCGGCACTCAAGAAATCATCCACACGAGGCGTTATCATGAGGGTATGCCCCGTGTATTCCAAGCGTTTTATTGAAAATCTGAAAGCAAAGGTGCAGGATCCCAAGGACGGGAGCATATTCGTATACGGCTACGGCGATTACGGATATACCTTCACCTGTATATACAATATAGCAGACTTTATCTACGGCGTGCTCACCTCCAAGAATCCTGTCAGCGGCGTGTTCAATGTGTGCGATACCAAGCCCACAGCCGCAAAGGACATAGTGGAGATGCTCAAGACCGACTATAATGTCACCGTAGTCCAGTCAAGGAACTACGGAGCCGATGTGATGAAACAGTCACTCACCGTATTCGGCAGCAAGGCGATGCGCACAGAGTACAGGTACAGCGATCCTGCTATCGCGTGCAGCAACATCACCTATGACAACACAAAAGCTCAGCAGATATCCACATTCCGCTGGAAGCTGAGCAATACCAAGTGACTGCTTACTGTGATTTCATCTAATATTCGATACCCCCTTTTTCATCCCCCTTAAGTCGGATCGGACCCCCTTCCGGTCTGACGACCCCTTTCACGAAAAGCACAGTTCATCCGGACTGTGCTTTTTGTGAGTGGAGATCGCACAGTGATGCGGTTTGACGGGCTTGAGAGAGTATTGAAAAATTATAGTATATGCACAAAAACAACAGGTGATTTTTTCGGAAATTGACGAAATTGTCTAAGTTCACAAAAAAGTCTTTGACTTTTTCTGATTTTGTGGTAAAATAATAATAGATGTTTATGTCTGCGGCCGTATATGCGTGCAGACGGAATAACCGCGTCTGCAGTAAAGGGATGCAGCTTTAGCGCGGGGGAATGGAGACACATATGTCAAAGATAATCGCGATCACATCCGGCAAGGGCGGTACAGGTAAATCCTCGATATGCTCCGAGCTGGGATTTTCACTTGCAAAGCAGGGACTCAGGACACTTATCATAGAGCTTGACTTCGGTCTGAGATGTCTCGACATCATGCTCGGTGTGAAGGACATCATAAAGTTCGATCTGGGTCATGTGCTCAAGGGTCAGTGCGATATCAACCAGGCGACTACGCAGGTGGGCATTGCCAAGAACCTGTTTATCGTCTGTGCGCCCGAAGACCCCTTTGCCAAAGTCGATGCAGAGACAATAAAGAATATCTGCACAGAGATGAGAAAGTACTATGAGTACATCATCGTGGATACCTCTGCGGGCACGAATGCCAGCGTATTCGATGTAGTTGAGCAGTCTGACCTGATCCTCATAAACACCACTCCCGACCCTGTATGCATCCGTGATGCACGCACCATGTCGGACGAGTTCTACAAGAGAGGCAATCAGAAGCAGAGACTTATAATAAACAAGGTAAATCCCGACCTCTTCCAGATGGATCTGGTGGGCGACCTCGATGAGGTCATAGATACTGTAGGAGTGCAGCTCATCGGCGTTATACCCGATGATGATGCGGTGAAGATAGCCACCTCCAAGGGTGAGCCGCTTCCCTCCTCCTCACTTGCATTCAAGGCGTTCGATGCTATATCGAAGCGCATCCAGGGCGAGGATGTGCCCTTAAGCTTCAAGACGATGCTCAAGTAATTACGATTGGAAGGTGATCCTCTGTGAATATAGCTCTTATCGCACATGACTCCAAGAAGGAGCTTCTGGTACAGTTCTGCATCGCGTACTGCGGTATACTGTCGCGTCATAATCTGTGCGCTACAGGCACTACGGGCAAGGTGGTATCGCAGGCTACAGGTCTGGAGATACAAAGGTATATGAGCGGTTCGCAGGGCGGCGACCAGCAGATAAGCGCAAGGATATCGTGCAATGAGATAGACCTGCTGCTGTTCTTCCGCGATCCCCTCAGACCCAAGCCCCATGAGCCCAATGAGATGAATCTTCTGCGTCTGTGCGACGTACACAATATACCCGTTGCGACCAATATCGCAACTGCCGAGGCGCTTATCCACGCCCTCGAAAGAGGCGACCTTGACTGGCGTGCGATACTCAATCCCTCGGATCAAAGATAAGAACAAATGAGCGAACGGCATCCGTTCGCTCATATTTTTATGCGTATATCGTCTATTATCGCCCGTATATGTGCTGCCTGTATCTCTGTAAGTCCCGTGATATCGACAGTCTTCAGTCCGTCAAGCCCGAGCAGATAGTCGGATGATACGTTGAACTTCTTTGCTATCTTTGTGAGCATATCTATAGACGGCTGTATATTTCCGTTCTCCCAGTTGCTCACGCTCTGCTTTGTGATATCGAGCATCTTGGCAAATTCGACCTGATTGAGATTCATGGATGTCCTCAGTTCCTTGAAAGGAGATTGGAAAATGGGATTTAACAGTTCAAGGGTTTTGGTAGCTTTAGGCTGGAGCCTAATAGCACTATCTATATTTCCAGTTTTACTTGTAATTAATGGCAAAAAACTTAATTTATTTGGAATTCTTGTACTTGTTTTGGGTATTGTCTTGCTCGTGATAGGATATAAAAGCAAAAAGAATGATATTTCATATCAGCCTAAAAATGATAAAATCCCGACAGCTGATGATCTGATTAAATATAAGCAACTGCTTGATCAGGGTGTGATAACACAGGAAGAATTTGATGCGAAAAAAAGAGAATTGCTTGGAAGATAAACACATAAATTAGGGACTGCCACGATATTATGGCAGTCTCTTTTTATATTGCTATTGCATTTTGAATAGATATATGATATACTGAGTATAGGGGTGATGATTGTGAGAGTATATCTTGATATGTGCTGTTATAACAGACCATATGACGATCAGACTCAGATAAAAGTTGCACTGGAGGCGCAGGCGAAACTTCATATACAAGATTTGATCAGAAGCGGAAAAGCAGACTTGATAGGATCGTATACTTTGGATTACGAAATCAGCAGAAATCCCTTAGAAATGAGAAAAAAGGCAATTATACAGTTCCTTGAGAATAACATGAAGGCATATGTTGGTGTTGAACGTGATGACATCATTGCGCCTATGGCAGAAGAGATAATGAAGACAGGTGTTAAGGAGAAGGATGCCTTTCATGTAGCTTCTGCGATCTATGCAGGATGTGAGTATTTCATATCAACAGACATTAGATTGCTGAAATACAGGAGTGACAGGATAAAACTTGTTACGCCGCTTGAATTCATATCTGAAACGGAGGGAGAAGCATGATAAATACAGTTGATATCCTCAACCGGGGAATGGAATGTCTGACCGAAGGACTTGGCGTAGTGGAGGCAGAGCAATTCATATCCGTTATCATCCGTGAAAGGTTCGATTATACCAGATGGCAGAGGGAATATTTTGACGGACTGGCTCCCGGTGAGTTCCATGACAAGGCGATAAAGTATGCCAAAGACCATCCGTATAACGGTGATGCTGAGCGTCTGTAAGTACAGATTGGCGGCGTGAGCCGAAAGCTATGATGTGCATACTGCACAAGATCGGGCGTGGAATTTCTACGTCCGGCACGGGTTTTCATGATCAGAAAAACTAACACGGCTTTTTTGAGCGATTTTGATGAGTTTATGCTCATTTTTCGCTTGAAAAGCCGTGTTTTCTTTGTTTTTATGCCGTTTGACAGGGACGATACGTTATGGTATCATAGTCATACGCCGAGCATATCCCGGAGCTGTGCCTTGTATGCGGTCATCTTGTCGTAGCGGCCGATATACTCATAGGGGTACTTGTAGTTGAAGAAGCGGGTTATCTTGCCGGATGCGGGGTCAATCAGCTTGGTGGATGCGCCCGCACCGCATGAGAGGATATTCTGTGCCTCCTCCATGATGTATATGTTGTACAGTCCCTCATAGCCCGGGCGGGAGTAGCCCACATTCTCGAGGTTGCCGATGGTGTTCTTCTGACGGTAGAGGTAGTAGGGCTGATAATGCGCAGCGGACAGTGCATCAGCGGCATAGTCCACCATAGCCGAAAGGTCGTTGTCGGCGGTGAGGTCTGAGCGCTGCGTGCCTTCAAACAGGCGGGCGGAGCGCTTCACCGTGAGGGTGTGCACCGTGATATTCTCGGGTGCAAGTTCGATGAGCCCGTCTATGGTGCGCCTGAACCCGTCCTTATCGTCGGCGGGGAGACCTGCGATGGTATCCGTATTTATGCAGTCAAAGCCCATATCCCGAGCCAGTGCGAATGCCTTGTAGAATTGCTCGGTGCTGTGTATGCGGCCTATGGCGGAGAGCACCTTGTCCGAGAGGGTCTGCGGGTTTATGGAGATGCGCGTGGCATGGCGCTTTATCGCAGACAGCTTCTCCCGTGTGATGGTATCGGGCCTTCCTGCCTCCACCGTATACTCGCGGACACGGGACAGGTCGATATACTGCGCTGCTGTGTCCATTATCCGTGAGAGCAGCGGGGCATCTATGGCGGTAGGCGTGCCGCCGCCTATATACACCGTGTCGCAGTACATATCCGTATCTGCGATGATATTTCCCAGCTCGCGCAGCTCGCGGCAGAGCATATCCGTATACTGCGGGATAAGGTCGCGCGCGCCCTTCGATGTGACCGAATGGGACACGAAGGAGCAGTAAGAGCAGCGTGACGGGCAGAAGGGTATGGATATATACAGCGAGAAGCTGCGGGGCGACAGGGTATCGAGGGCATGGCTCTGCCCCTGTGCGGTATCATACATGACGCCGAATTTCTTTTCCGACACAAGATATTTCCTGTGAAGATACTCATACATCTCGTCACGGGTCATGCCCTGTGCTGCAAGTGTGTTTATCTTCTTGACGGGGCGTATGCCCGTAAGGCATCCCCATGCGGGAGTCACTCCCGTGAGCTCGGACAGCACAGTGAAAAGCAGCCTGCACAGCGTGATCTCGTTGTCGGCTGCATCTGCGGGGAGCTCCTCCTCGCGGCTTATCTCACGGTCACAGACATTGGCGTATACCCTTAGCTTATCGGTACACACCGCTGTGATGCTGTCGGGCACATATTTCGGCTCTTCCTCCCTGAAATCAAAGCGCAGGAGAGGGAAGAACAGCTTTATTACCGCTTCGATCTCGTATTTCGAGCCGTTTATATATACTGTCATGACAAGTCTTTCAGGTAGCCTGCCTGCTTTGCGGCATAGCGCATGAACTGATTGTCTGCGCGCTCTTCAGACAGTGTGGTGGACTGACCGTGGCCGGGGTACACCTTGTAATCGGTGAGAGTATCGAAATCAAAGAGTATCGCAAGGGAGTCTAACAGCTTCTGCTGGTCGCCGTCAAGCATATCCGTCCTGCCCATGCTGCCGCAGAACAGTGTATCTCCCGAGAACATCATATCGTCTATGATAAGGCAGCACGAGCCGCCGGTATGACCGGGGGTATGGAGTACCTCGATATCTATCCCGCCGCATGATATCACATCACCGTCGGTGAATGTGCAGGGGTCTGTGATGGGATCGACGGGGGGCATGCCGAAGAAGCGTGAGAGATTGGTCTCATCGTTTGCGAGCTTCTTCGCATCGTTCTCGTGGACATATACCTTTACGCCGTATTTATCCGAAAGGCGCTTTGCGCTCTCGATATGGTCGCAGTGACCGTGGGTGAGCAGTATCATTTTCAGCTCGATGCCCTCGCCGTCGATAACGCTGCATATCCTGTCAAAGCCGTCGGGGGCATCTATCAGCACGCCGCATTTGCCGTCATGCACGAGATAGCAGTTTACCCCGAACATACCGAGCGGCCCTATCTCCTTCAGTTTCATGGAAAGCCTCATTTCATGCTTCTGTCCGCGCTTATCACGTCGGGCAGCTTCTGTATCTTGGATATGAGCAGTCTGAGCTGCTCGGTGCCTGCTATGGAGCAGGTGAGTATTATATTGCTGTTGCCGTTCTTGAGCACACGGGAGGTGATGTTGGTCACGGGTATGCGCATCTCGGCAGTGATGGATGCGATGTCTGCTATTATTGTGAGAGAGCCGTGGGATACGATGTCGATATTTGCCTTGAATATAGGCGTATCGTTCTTCTTGGCATCCTCAGCCCATACCACATCTACCCATCTGTCCTTGTCGGTGCCTGTCTCCATCGCTTCGATATACTTGCGGCAATCCCTGCGGTGCACGGATATTCCGTGACCCTTGGTGATAAAGCCGATTATATCCTCGCCGGGGAGCGGGTCGCAGCACTTGGAGAGCTTGATCTCGATATTGCTCTGGCCGCCTACTATAAGGCCTGTATTGCTGCGCATGGGCAGCATGGGAGCGGGTACAGCCTTGGCAGGGCCGTATCTCTTGACATAGAGATCCTTCAGCCTCTGCATGATCTTGCTCAGCTGTATGCCGCCGTAGCCTATGGCAGCGTAGAAATCGTCAAGGGTAGCGCAGTTGTGGCGCTTGAGGTCGTCCGCAAGGAAGTCGGACAGCTCCTCTTCGGGAACGCGTATATTATTGCGTGAAAATTCGTACTCGAGCTTTTCACGGCCGGTCACGATATTCTCCTCACGGCGCTCCTTCTTGAACCATGAGCGTATCTTGGAGCGTGCTTCGTTGGTCTGCGCGATGTCGAGCCATGCACGGTTGGGGCCGTGATTGGGGTCGGAGTGGGTGAGTATCTCAACTATCTCGCCTGTCTGCAGCTTGTAGTCAAGGCTGACGAGCTTGCCGTCTACCTTGGCGCCCTTCATCTTGTTGCCGACCTCGGAGTGTATCGCATAGGCGAAGTCTATGATGGTAGCGCCTGCGGGGAGCGTGATTATATCGCCCTTGGGCGTGAATGCGAAGGTATCCTCGGGGGAAAGGTCGCTCTTTATGGTGCGGACGATCTCCTCGGCATCGTCTGATTCCTGCTGTGCCTCGATGATCTTGCGTATCCATGCGAGCCTGTTCTCGAGCTTGTCCTTGCCCTTGATGCCCTCCTTGTACTTCCAGTGGGCTGCGATACCGTATTCGGCGGTATAGTTCATATCCACCGTTCTTATCTGCACCTCGAAGGGAGTGCCCTCGGAGCCTATGACAGTGGTGTGCAGGGACTGGTACATATTCGCCTTGGGAGTGGCGATATAGTCCTTGAAGCGGTTGGGTATGGGGTTATACATATCGTGGATGATGCCCAGGGCATTATAGCAGTTGACAACGGAGTCAACGATTATCCTCACGGCGTATATGTCGTATATCTCATCCATGCTCTTGCCGTTGACGAATGCCTTGCGGTAGATGCCGTACACGGACTTCACACGTCCCGACAGTATCGGCTCGGGATTGCCGAGCTCCACGAAGCGGGCGGCTATCTGCTTCTCGATATTGAGTATGAATGCCTGCCGCTCGTCCGCACGCATCTTCAGAGCCTGCTCTATCTCGGAATAGGCAAAGGGGTCGAGGTAGCGGAACGACAGATCCTCGATCTCGTCCTGTATCGTGCGTATTCCAAGACGATGCGCGATGGGCGCATATATATTCATTGTCTCGAGAGCGGTGGCGCGCTGCTTGTAGGCGGGTCTGAACTGCAGGGTGCGCATATTGTGCAGGCGGTCGGCGAGCTTGATGATGATGACGCGGATATCCTGCGACATGGCGAGGAGTATCTTTCGCACGTTCTCTGCCTGCTGCTCCTCCTTGGTGAAAAGCGGTATCTTGCCGAGCTTTGTGACGCCGTCAACGAGCATTGCCACGTCCTGACCGTAGCGCTTCTTTATCTCATCGAGGGTGATGTCGGTATCTTCAACGACATCGTGCAGCATGCCTGCACATATGGTATCGGTATCCATGCCGAGCTCGAGCAGTATATACGAAACTGCTACGGGATGCGTGATATACGGTTCACCGGAGGAACGCACCTGATTTGAGTGAGCCTTTGCCGCAAACTCATATGCGCTTACGATCTTGGACAGGTCGTATTTCTTGTTCTCCTCCATGATCTTTTCGATCACGGTGTCTATGGTATAGACAGTATCTGCGTTGTTCAAGCTGTATCCTCCTTACTTATGTGCAGTATCAGCTTGTCAGTCGAATATCCCCAGTTCTCCGCCGTCCCTCATGGAGTAGGTCTGTGTGCCGCCTACGATGATATGATCCATGAGCTTCACGTCCACGGCCGACAGGAGCTCGTTTATCCTGCGGGTGACGGCGATATCCTCTTCGGAGGGGGATGCCGTGCCGCCGGGATGATTGTGTGCGAGGGCTGCCATCGCGCAGCCGGAACTCAGCACCTCTGAGAGTATCTTCCTCATTTCGATAGAGGTATAGGACGAGGTGCCCCTGCTTATCTCGGAGACATTTATCAAATGGAGCTCGTGGTCAAAGCAGGCTATAAGGAATTTACTCACGGATGCCCCGACGAAATAGGGACGGAACATCGCTGAGAGCGCAGTGGTATCGGAATATGATGTGCCCTTGCCCGCATCCGCATAGTAGGCGGTGAGCAGCGGCGGTATCAGCTTTATCAGCACGGCGGCGCTCTGTGTGATATACGGTATCTTCACAAGCTCGGATACCTCGGCGCTGAGCACGCCGGAAAGGGAGCCGAAACGCTCTATGAGCTGATGCGCAGTCTTCTTCGTGTCGCGCATGGGTATGGCGTAGAACAAGAGCAGCTCGAGCATCTCGTGGGGCGCAAAGCCGTCAAGACCTGTCTCAAGGAAGCGATCCTTCATGCGCTGCCTGTGACCCTTGGCATGGTCTGAGCTCTCACGGCGGGTGTCTTCCTTCAGTTCCTCCGCTCGCTCCGCAACGGCGCGGGAAAGCTCGTCATCCTCGATGGCTGTGATGTCTTCAAATCCGTGATCCATATGCTCACCTCTGACATGAGACAGCTGCGCTTTTGGCAGCACGGCTTGATATGATTAACGGCAGCACCGTCAGGTACTGCCGATCTGCTGGCGGAGAGGAGGGGATTCGAACCCCTGTGCGGTTGCCCGCAAACTGATTTCGAGTCAGCCCCGTTATGACCACTTCGATACCTCTCCGTATGGGATGTCATAGCTGATCCGTCTGCCGTCGGAACAACGTCCCCGATCAGAAACTAAGACTGTGACAAACTATATTGTAGCACAGCGGGCGTGAAAAATCAATAGCTTTTGATATTTTTTCGATATTTGGCAAAAAAATCGCATTTGCTACTTGAAAATTTTTGGATTTTGTTATATAATATATAGTGGTCTGAAATTTTGTGGATTATTATGGAGGAAAAGTTATGATACAAAATAAAGATGAGCTGCTGGCTGCTCTCAGAGACAGGTCAGCTCCTGCACACGGTATGCTTTCTCTCCTGTTCGATGAGGGGGAATACACCGAGCTTTCTGCCGGATGTGAGGGCAGGGGAGGTCAGACGGTCATAACCGCATACGGCTATGCAAACGGCACTCCCGTATATGCCTTTGCGCAGAACAGCGCGGTATCAGGCGGCGCAGTCGATGCGGTGCATGCTGCAAAGATAGCGCATATGTTTGACCTTGCCGCACGCAACGGCATGCCTGTAGTGGGTATATACGACTCACACGGCGCATTCACCGATGACGGCGTTACGGCTCTCGATTCGTACAGTCTCATGCTCGGGAAGATAACGGAGCTCTCGGGCACTGTTCCTACGATCTCCGTGATAACGGGCGTATGCTCGGGCTCTATGTCGCTTGCTGCGGCTTCTGCTGATCTTGTGGCCATGACTGCGGATGCGGAGCTCTATCTTGAGGCATCCTCGCCCTACAGCGCTGCGGCTGCCGCTGAGAACGGCACTGCGCATATCACGGCAGATACGGCTGAGGAGATATTTGAAAAGGTAAAGCGCTATATATCGCTGATGCCGCAGAATGATCTCTCGCCCGTGCCCGAATATGAATACGATCTCCCTGCTGAATGCGATTTCTCGGATGCGGCTCACGCAGCGGCTTCCATTGCGGATGCGGGCTCTGTATTCGAACTCTCGCCCGACTTCGGCGGTGCGGCTTATACCGCGCTGTGCACGATAGACGGCGTTACCGCAGGCATCACGGCTATTAACAAGACCCGCGACAAGCTCATGCCTCACGACCTGCAGAAGATAGCACGCTTCGTGCGTCTGTGCGATGCATACGGCATTGCGGTGGTCACTGTGGCTGACAGCGAGGGTATCGCTGACAAGGGCTGCGCTGCACGCTCCCTCGTAAGGCTCGCAGGAGCTTACTCGGAGGCTGTATGCCCTAAGATCACTGTCATTTCCGGCAAGGCTTGCGGCGTGATATTCACTGCATTCGCAGGCAAGAATGTGGCTGCGGATATGACGATAGCGCTCCCCGATGCGGTCATCGCTCCGCTCGAGCCCCTCACCGCAGCAGAGTTCCTGTATCATGACAGGCTCGCAGGCGTGAAGGATACTGCGGCGGCACGCGAAGAGATAGCGAAGGAATATGCGCTCACAGAGGCATCTCCCTTCAATGCCGCAAAGGCAGGCACTATAGACTGCGTAACAGATGCAGCAGGCGTTCGTTCGGCTGTATCGTCGGCTCTTGAGTTCTCCGCAGGCAAGAGGCTTCTGAAGAGGCTTCCCAAGAAACACAGCGTTCTCTGCTGATATTGAGGTGTGAATATGAAAAGATATAATATTACTGTCAACGGAAAGACATACGATGTAGAGGTAGAGGAGACCGGTTCTGCTCCCTCTCAGGCACCTGTACAGGCTGCTCCCGCAGCTGCGCCTGTACCCGCTGCAGCACCCGCTCCCGCAAAGGCTGCTGCCGGTGAGGGCACTCCCGTGAAGGCTCCCATGCCCGGCAATATCCTCGATGTGAAGGTGAGCGTAGGCGACACCGTTTCACAGGGTCAGGTAATAGTTATACTTGAAGCGCTCAAGATGGAGAATGACATCGTTGCGAACGCATCGGGCAAGATCACTTCCATCACCGTAAAGAAGGGCGATACAGTAAATTCCGACGATATTATCGCCACCATTGCATAAGGGGCAGAGTATGAAAAAGATCGGTATTACAGAAACTATACTCAGAGATGCTCATCAGTCGCTTATCGCAACGAGAATGAGCATAGACGAGATGCTCCCCATAATGCAGGAGCTCGACAAGGTAGGCTTCTATTACGCAGAGGTTTGGGGCGGCGCTACGTTCGACTCATGCATACGCTTCCTTGATGAAGACCCCTGGGAGAGACTCCGCATAATCAGGAAGAATATGCCTAATACCAAGCTGCAGATGCTTTTCAGAGGGCAGAATATGCTCGGCTATCGTCACTATGCGGACGATGTGCTCGAATATTTCGTGCAGAAGACCGTAGACAACGGCATGGACATAATCCGTATATTCGATGCGCTCAATGATATAAGGAACCTTCACACAGCCATCACTGCGGCAAAGAAGGAGGGCGCACACGCACAGGTGGCTATGTCCTTCACGCTCGGCGATGTGTTCACAGATGATTACTATGTGGGCTATGCAAAGCAGTGCGAGAACGAGGGCGCAGATTCCATATGCATCAAGGATATGGCGGCACTCCTCACTCCCTACCGTGCAGCGAGCCTGACAAAGGCGCTCAAGGAGAATATCGACATCCCCGTGAGCATACATACTCACTATACCTCCGGCCTTGCTTCGATGTGCCTGCTCAAGGCGATCGAAAACGGCGTTGACATGGTGGATACAGCTATGTCGCCGCTTGCACACGGCACTTCCCATACTCCTACGGAGTCTATGGTGGCAGCACTTCAGGGCACGGAGTATGACACGGGTCTTGACCTTGTGAAGCTGACGGAGATACGCTCCTACTTCATGAAGCTGCGTCAGAAGTATATCGACAATGGTCTGCTCGATCCGAAGATACTTGTTACGGATGCAAATGCACTTATCTATCAGGTGCCCGGCGGAATGCTCTCGAACCTTCTTTCCCAGCTCAAGCAGGCAGGCAAGGAGGACAAGTTCGAGGAGGTGCTCAGAGAAGTGCCCCGCGTGCGTGCCGATGCCGGAAATATCCCGCTGGTAACGCCTTCCTCGCAGATAGTCGGTACACAGGCAGTGTTCAACGTTATAAACGGCGAGCGCTACAAGACCTGCACAAAGGAATTCAAGGATGTTGTTGCAGGACGCTACGGCAAGACACCTACTCCCATAGATCCGGAATTCAGGAAGAAGATACTCGGCGACGAGCAGGCTATCGAATGCCGCCCCGCAGACCTTCTCGAGCCCGAGCTCGACAAGCTGCGTGAGGAGTGCGCTGAGTGGATGGAGCAGGAAGAGGATGTGCTCACATACGCTATGTTCCCGAAGATCGCGCCTAAGTTCTTCGAGAAGCGCCGCAACAAGAAGTACGGCATAGACCGCAACAGCGATGCGGCAAACAAGATACATATGATGTGATAGGGTGATACTATGAAAATGGCATTGAAAATAGCACAGCTCGTGCTTGATATCATTATTGTAGTTCTCCTGGCTGCGCTTCTGTCGCAGTTTGACCGCGAAGAAGACGACGAATAAAAGCTATCCCCCGTCTTATGACGGATACCCATATAGAAGTTTAGCCCCTGTGTGCTGCAAAGGACACAGGGGCATCTGGTTTATTTACGCTGTTCAGGCATCGAATCATGCATTCAACTGAATATTTTGTTAATGCTGTTTATTTTCGTGACAGCAT